>JBEQAH010000001.1:0-40301 GCA_041640435.1 bacterium
CGAAGGCCAGAGCGTCCGCGGCCGCTCCCACGTCCTCGTCCCCGATGAGGCCGGCTTCGCCCGCAGCCCGCAGCCGCTGGAACGTGTTGCGTTCCGCCGCCCCCGCTGCCAGAGCCAGAACCCGAGCGGCGCACACCACGGGCGCGACGAGGCCGGTTTTGAGATCCAGCTGCCCTCCGGAGGCGCGCAGGGATCGGAACGGACCCAGGGGTACCTGGAAGCCCAGGCACGAGCGCGCCAGGTGTGCCAGGAGGACGGGCAAGCCCTGCGCCGACCTCAGGACGTCCTCGAGGGGCTCCAGCGGCAGAGTCCCACCCACCGATCGGAAGTCGGCGAACACCTGGAAATGGATCAGGTTCTCGCCTTGGGGGTCTGCCATCCACGACCGGAACGTAGCGGCCCAAGCTGCCACAGACATGCGCCAGCGGGTGGCCATGTAGCCGCCCGGGCACGGCGGGAAACCGGCGGCGGCTAGGCCCCTGGCCATCTCCTCCGCAAGTGGGCTGAAGTACTCGTCGTGCCCTTCCGTACCCAACACGAGGAAGTTGTCCTGGTCCGTGGGGAGCACCTGCTCCTCACGCCCCTCTGAGCCGCACACGGCCCAGACGAAGGGAACCGGCGGGCTCCCCAGTTTGTTCTGGGCGTCCCGTAGGAGCCTGCGGCACAGCGCGCCATGAAGGTGCGACACTACCCGGCACACCTGGGCGATCTCCACCCCGGCGCCCAGCAACGCCTGCGCGGTCTGCGCCACCTCCTCCGCGTACCGCGCGACCTCTCCGGCCTCCAGCCGCTTCCACAGGAACAGCGGGCTGTGCGCCTGCAGCCGGACCAGGTCGGTGTCCGTGATCATCCCCACGACCCGGTCTCCGCGGACGACCGGAAGGTGGTGGACCCCGAGTTCCAGCATGCGCAGCACCGCGGCGAAGGTGGGTAAATCCGCGTCGACGACGTGCACAGGGCTGCTCAGGATCTCCCGCACCGGCGTGTCTCCTCCCAGACCGCGGGCCAGGACGCGGGTGCGCAGATCCCGGTCGGTGAGGATGCCCACCACCTGGCGGAGGGGAATCGAGCCGGCTTCGGTCCCCGGCGCGGTGGCGACGAGCACGGAACTGATCGCTTCCCGGGCCATCCGTTGGGCAGCCTCGCGGCAGGTGGCTTCTGGCAGCACCCACACCGGGGGCCGTCGTACCAGGGCACCCACCTCGTCCAGCAGACCCGGCTCCGCCGTCACCGGCGGGCGCGCCACCGCCTCCACCACCTCCACCGGCCAGCGGTACAAGAGGACGTCCTCCTCGGCGTGCACTCGTAGGGGGCCCGCGAACGTGCCGAGGGTTCCTCCGAAGACCTCACCCTCCTCCAGGTGCGCCGTCCGTCCGTCCCTCTCCACCCGCACCGCGCCTTTGCGCACCAGGTACACGTAGCTGCGGGACGCCTCGGGCGAGGCCACCAGGCCTCCGCGGGGCACGTACACGATCTCCATCGCGGCGACGAGCCTGGCGACCGCCGCCTCGGGCAGCGGGCCGAAGGGCCGGGTGGCGCGCACGAACGAGAGAGGATCCACTCTCAGCGCATCGGCAGCCGCAGGTGCACCGTGGTGCCGCGGCCGGGGGCGGATTCGATTCGCAGGCCATAGCCGTCGCCGTACAGCCTGCGGAGGCGCTCCGTGACGTTCGCAAGCCCCACTCCGCGCCGGCCGGTCCGGCGCTCGCCCTCGGCGCGAGGGCGCAGCAGCTCCGCCACCCGCTCGGGCGGCATCCCCACCCCGTCGTCCCGCACCACCACGTGGACCCGCAGGGTGAGCAGGTCCAGCCGGGCTCGGATCTCCACGGTGCCTGGGCCGTTCTTCGGCGCGATGCCGTGCCGCACCGCGTTTTCCACCAACGGCTGGATGGACAGCGCGGGAACGCCGATCTTCAGGACCTGCGGGTCGATGTCGTACACCACCCGCAGCCGATCGCGGAAGCGAGCCTGCTCGATGAACAGGTAGTCGCGGATGCACTGGTACTCGTCCGCGAAGGGGATGATCTGGCCCTGCAGCTGCATGCTCATGCGGAACAGGTCCGCGAGCCGCAGCAAAATCCTCCGAGCGGTTTCCGGATCGTCCCGCAGGTAGCTCACTACGGTGTTGAGGGTGTTGAAGAAAAAGTGCGGGTTGATCTGTGCCCGCAGAGCCCGCAGCTCAGCCTCCGCGGCCAACCGGGCCTGCTGGTCCATGTACGCCAGTTCCAGCTGCATGGCGAGGAAGCGGGCGAACAACTCCGCGGACCGCGACACCTCCTCCACGGAGCTGACGTCCGGCGCCAGCACCAGCGCGAGAGCCCCCACCGCCTCCCGCCGGTGGACGAGGGGGAAACCCACGGCGACTCCCGCGGGTCCGTCGCGCCGCTGCGGGCGCACCTGGCTGCGGGCGCCGCGGATCACCTCCTCCACCACGGCCTGAACCGCGGGGTCTAGCGCCGCAGGACCACGGAGGGCCAACACCTCCTGGCGGTTGGCCACCGCCGCGGCCAACACGCCCCCCAGCCGCACCAACATCTGGGCCGTCTCCTCCGCAGCATTCCGGTTCAGGCCGTCCCGTAGAACCGGAAGAGGTTCCGGCAGGCTCGGCAGGGTCCCCCGCCGGCCGAACCCCACCTGAACCACACTGAGTCGGCCCACCAGCAGGGCCAGCACCCCGTTAAACAGACCCACGGAGACCGCCAGGGGGACCGGATCCGCCCGTACCAGGGAGGACAGAACGATGGTCTCCAGGATGGTCAGTAGCGCCGCACTGGCCGCGGCGATGCGAAGCACCCGCTGCCTCCCCCCGTTACTGCTCCATACCCCTTGATACCACTTGTCCTGGATCCGCGGGAGATTCCTCCCTCCATTCACCCCCAGTTCCACCACCGCTCACCGGCCCCCTCACCTGGCCCCTCCGCACGCTCGGCCCGGTCGCTCCACCCGTTCACCTCTCCCTCAACCCCTTCCATCCCCTCCTCACCTCTGCTCACGGGCTATCCCTTGCCGCGGGAGGCGACTCCCCCCTTCCCTAGAGTCGGGGGTTGGCCTCCGAGCACAAGCACCGCAGCATTCATAGGACCTGCATCCGGAGACTTCTCGGGCCCGTGTCCAGGGCACAAAGGGGGGATGAGTAGGTGGCTGCGCCGCTCGAGCACCCGGAAGAACACCTGCCGGACAAGCACAAAGTGTGGTACTGGAGCCGGCTGATCCGGGTTACCGCTGTGTTCTTCGTTCTGTGGACCGTGATCGCGGTCTGGTGGCACATCCCCGCGCCCTACGTTTGGCGCAACGTTCTGTTATTCGGCAACATGCCCCTTCATTGGTACCTCGCCGCCTTCATCAGCATCTGGGTGGGCGTTTTGATGATCTTCGTCTATCACGCGATCATGAGCAGAACCGATGAGGAGCTTCGCCTCCGCGCCCTGGAAGATTGGGAAGAGCTTCCCGAGGATGTGAAGCTGAGCCTGCGCCTCGCGGGCGCCGCGCCCGGCGGGGCTGCCAGACCGTGAGGAGGGAAGGCCATGCGAGTTCACCCAGAAGTGCGCCGGGTCCTGATCCCCTCAGTTGTGGGGTACGTTCTCATCATCCTCCTGCTGGCGGCGCTGTTCGGTCCCCGGGTGGCCTCAGGATGGATGGTCATCGGATCCATCCTCATGTACATCTCGATCGCGTACGTAGCGCGCGGGACCACCGCCCATGCCTTGTACGTAGCTGAGCGCAGGATCCCGCCTGTGATCAACGGAGCAGCCACCGCCGCGGACTGGATGAGCGCCGCCAGCTTTCTGAGCATGGCCGGAGCCATCGCCCTGTTGGGGTACGACGGCCTTCCGTACATCATCGGATGGACCTTGGGGTACACCGTCCACGCGTTCTTCATCGCTCCGTACGTGCGCAAGTCCCACACGTGGACGGTCCCGGACCTGGTGGAAACCCGCGCCGGGGGGTACGGGCCCGCGCGGGTCATCGCGGTGATCATGCTGTTCATCACCTCCCTCACCTACCTCACCGCTCAGCTGGTCGGCGCAGGAGTGGTCTTCAGTCGCTTCCTCGGGATTCCGGCCCAGATCGGCGTGTTCGGCGCCCTGTTCGGGATGGGCATCTACGCCGCCAGCGGAGGCTGGAAGAGCATCACGTGGACCCAGTTCGCGCAGTACATCGTGCTCATCGTTGCCTACGTGGGTGCCGCCTTCCTGGTGGCCACCCTCGTGGGGATCTGGAAACCCCTGCCGTGGTTCGGCTACGGTGAGCTGATCCAGGCGCTGCAGGCGCGCGAAGCCCAGCACGGGCTGACGCCCTGGACGACCCCGTTCGCGAAACCCCTGGGGGGTGCTGCGGGGCAGTTGAACTGGATCCTCTCCGCGCTCCTGCTGATGCTCGGGACCATCGGGCTCCCCCACATCCTCATGCGGTCGTACACCACGCCCACCGCCTCCGCGGCCCGCTTGAGCGTGGGCTGGGCGCTGTTCTTCATCGGCTTGCTGTACTGCACCGCGCCCATGTACGCCGCCATGGCCCGTTACGCCTTCAGCGGGCTGTGGGGCCGACCCATCTCGGAGATCCAGAACGTCCCCTGGGTCGCGAAATTCCTCCCCACGGGCCTCATCAAGATCGACGACGCCAACGGGGACGGCGTCCTGCAGGCGGCGGAACTGGTCTTCCATGGGGACATCGTGGTCATCGGGATGCCCGACATGTGGAACCTGGCATGGTGGATCGCGCCCTTCGTGGCCGTGGGAGGCCTGGCCGCAGCCTTGAGCACCGCGGACGGCCTGCTCATGGTGATGGTGACCGGCATCACCCGGGACATCTACCACCGGTTCATCAACCCGAACGTCTCCGAGGAGGTGGAGGTTCGGATGACCCGGGTGCTGGTCATGGTGCTCTCGGTGGCGGCCAGCTTCCTGGCGTTCCTGGCGATCCAGGATCCACGGTTCGCCCTGTACGTGGCTCTGTTGGTGGGCTGGGCCTTCGTGTTCGCCGCAGCCAGCTTCACCCCTGCGGTGGTGCTGGGCACCTTCTGGAAGCGCCTGAACCGCTATGGGATCGTCTGGGGAATGGTGGCGGGCATGGCCACGGCCCTTCCCTACGTGCTGGCCGTGGGGGTCTTCCAGGCCAAGCCCCTCTCCCTGTTCGGACAGCCCGTCGGGACCATCGGGTGGGGCGTGGTGGCCTTCGCGGTGAACCTCGTAGTGTCCGTGGTGGTGTCCCTGCTCACACAGCCAGAAGGCGCGGAGGTCATGCGTTTCGTGGACCGCATGCGGCTGCCTGAGTTGGCACGGGTGCCTGCGGTGGCGGGTGCTTCCCAGGAGGGCGACCGACCTTCCTCAGGCTAGGCGTGCGGGGGGTGTGGGAACGGTGGAGCTGATCCCTCCACAGGTCAAAGCCCTGGTGGAGGCTGCCCGGGCCGACCCGGAAGGGTTCTGGGCCCGGGCAGCCCGGGCTCTGCCCTGGGCGCGCACCTGGGATCGGGTGTACCGACGGGACGGGGCGTCTTTCCGCTGGTTCGAGGGCGGGATCACGAACCTGTGCGCCAACGCCCTCGACCGACACGTGGAGTCAGGCCGCGCGGGTCGCGCGGCCCTCGTGTACGCCAACGAGCGCGGGGACCGACGGGTCATGACCTACGGACAACTCCTCCACGAGGTCCGTCGCCTGGCCGCGGCCCTGCGGGGAATGGGCGTGCGCAAGGGCGACCGGGTGACGGTGTACATGCCCACCTGCCCAGAGGCCATCGCCCTCATGCTCGCCTGCGTGCGCGTGGGTGCCATCCACTCGGTGGTGTTCGCGGGGTTTGGGTCGGGCGCCCTGGCGGACCGCGTGCGCGCGAGCGGTTCCAAGCTCGTGGTGACCTGTGACGTGACCTTCCGCAAGGGCCAGGAGGTCCCCCTCAAGGGCATCGTGGACGAGGCCCTCCGCCAGGTTCCGGGCGGGGTGGAGCGGGTCGTGGTGCTCTCCCGGGGCCGGGAGGACGCCTCGCGGGAGCCCGGCCGCGACCTGGTTTGGGACGAGTTCCTGGCCAGGGCCGAAGGCCAGCCCTCGGACTGGGAACCCATGGAGGCCAACGAGCCCGCTTACATCCTGGCCACCTCGGGCACCACCGCGCGGCCCAAGCTCGCCGTGCACACGCACGGCGGCTACCAGGTGGGCATTCACAGCGTGGCCCGGTGGTGCTTCGACCTCCAGCCCGAGGACGTCTGGTGGTCCACCTCCGACATCGGGTGGGTGGTGGGCCACAGCTACATCGTGTACGCGCCCCTGCTGGCCGGATGCACCACCGTGGCGTACGAAGGGGCCTTGGACTTCCCCGACCCCACCACCCCCTGGCGGCTGGTGGAGGAGCTGCGGGTGACAGGGATCTTCACCTCACCCACCGCGGTGCGGCTGCTCATGAAGTACGGAGAGGAACCGGCCCTGCGATGGGACCGGTCCTCCCTGAAACGGGTGGTCTGCGCGGGCGAGGTGCTGAACCCACCGGCCTGGGAGTGGTTGCAAAAACGGGTGCTGGAAGACCGCGTGCCGGTCCTGGACCACTGGTGGCAGACGGAGACCGGAGGGCCCGTGATCGGGAACCCGTACGGTGTGGCCATGATGCCCATCAAGCCGGGGTCTGCGGGGTTGCCGCTCCCCGGCATGGAGGTGGCAGTGATGACCCCGGAGGGGGAGGCGTGCGGGCCGGGGGAACGCGGAGTCCTGGTGATCCGCCGGCCGTTCCCCAGCCTCACGCCAACCCTGTGGGGCGAGCCTGACCGTTACGCCCGGGACTACTGGCAGAGGATCCCTGGACACGAGGTGTACTTCACGGGCGACGCAGCCCAGGTGGACGAGGACGGGTACGTGTGGTTCGCGGGCCGGGCGGACGAGGTGATCAAGATCGCCGCACACCGCATCGGGACCATCGAGGTAGAGACCGCCTTCCTCAAGCACCCCGCGGTGGCGGAAGCGGGGGTGGTGGGCCGGCCCGACGAGATCCGGGGCGAGGTCATCTCCGCCTTCGTGGTGCTCAAGCAGGGGCACGAGCCCTCACCGGCTCTCCGGCAGGAGCTCGTGGACGTGGTTCGACGCGAGTTGGGGCCGGTGGCGGTGGTGGGCGAGGTGAACTTCGTCTCGATGCTGCCCAAGACCCGCAGTGGTAAGATCATGCGCCGCGTGCTGCGCTCGGTGATCCTCGGTCGGGACCCGGGCGACATCACCACCATCGAGGACGAGGGGTCTGTGGAGGAGGCCCGGGCCGCCTGGCACCGGCTGCAGGCGGAGCTGGCGAGCAGGTGAGCGGGCCCGGCCCGGCGAACCCTCCCCTCGACCCCAGCAAAAGGGAGCCGAAGGAAAGGGGGCGGATGAATGGACCGCGTGCAGACCCAGGCCACCATCGAGGCCCTCCTGACGGAGACGCGTCGGTTCCCCCCTCCCTCGGAGTTCGCGGCCAGGGCCAACGTCCGTGACCCCGGGGTGTACGAGGAGGCGGAGCGCGACGTCGAGGCGTTCTGGGCTAAGCACGCCGACGCGGAGCTCTCGTGGTTCCGAAAGTGGGACCGGGTCCTGGAGTGGAACGTCCCGTGGGCCAAATGGTTCGTGGGGGGTCAGCTGAACGTCTCGTACAACTGCGTGGACCGGCACACGCAGACCTGGCGGCGGACCAAAGCAGCCCTCGTGTGGGAGGGCGAGCCGGGGGACAGCCGGGTGCTCACCTACCTGGACCTGCACCGGGAGGTCCAGCGGTTTGCGAACGTCTTGAAGGGGTTGGGCGTGCAGAGGGGCGACCGGGTGACCATCTACATGGGCATGGTCCCCGAGCTGCCCATCGCCATGCTGGCCTGCGCGCGCATCGGCGCCCTTCACAGCGTGGTGTTCGGCGGGTTCAGCGCGGACGCGCTGGCAGGCCGCATCCAGGATGCGCAGGCCAAGGTGCTGGTGACGCAGGACGGCGCCTGGCGGCGCGGGCAGGTGGTCCCCCTCAAGCAGTTCGCGGACCAGGCCCTGGAAAGCTCCCCTTCGGTGGAGAAGGTGGTGGTGCTGCGCCGCGCCGGGAACGAGGTCACGATGAAGCCCGGCCGCGACCTGTGGTGGCACGAGCTTGTGGAGCGCGCCGCGGCCGCCTGCCCCGCGGAGCCCCTGGACAGCGAACACCCTCTGTACATCCTTTACACCTCGGGGACCACGGGGAAGCCCAAGGGCGTGCTCCACACCACCGGGGGCTACCTACTGGGCGTGCACCTCACCACCAAGTGGGTGTTCGACCTGAAAGATGAGGACGTGTACTGGTGCACCGCGGACATCGGCTGGGTCACCGGCCACAGCTACATCGTGTACGGGCCCCTCAGCAACGGCGCCACCTCTGTGATGTACGAAGGCGCTCCGGACTGGCCGGACAAGGACCGCTACTGGCGCATCGTGGAGAAGTACCGGGTCAACGTCCTCTACACCTCCCCCACCTTCATCCGCACGGCCATGAAGTGGGGTCCTGAGTACCCGACGCGCTGCGACCTGACCAGCCTGCGCTTGCTGGGCACCGTGGGGGAGCCCATCAACCCTGAGGCCTGGATGTGGTACCACGAGCACATCGGCGGCGGCCGCTGCCCCATCGTGGACACGTGGTGGCAGACCGAGACCGGGATGATCCTCATCACGCCACTCCCCGGCGTGACCACCACCAAGCCCGGGTCTGCCACCGTCCCCTTCCCCGGCGTTGCCGCGGACGTGGTGGACGAGCAGGGTAACTCGCTTCCCCCCAACGCCGGCGGCTACCTGGTCCTCACTCGCCCCTGGCCCGCCATGCTGCGGACGTTTTGGGGTGACCCGGAGCGGTACGTGCAGGTGTACTGGAGCCGTTTCCCGGGTAAGTACTTCACGGGCGACGGCGCCCGCCGGGACGAGGACGGGTACTTCTGGATCCAGGGCCGGGTGGACGACGTGGTGAATGTGGCCGGCCACCGTCTCAGCAACATCGAGATCGAGAGCACCCTGGTGGCGCATCCGGCGGTGGCGGAGGCGGCCACCATCGGCCGCAGCCACCCGGAAAAGGGGCAGGCGGTGTCCGCCTTCGTGGTCCTGCGGGCCGGCTACGAGCCCAGCGAGCAGCTGCGCCAGGAGTTGCGGGAGTGGGTGGCGCAGAAGATCAGCCCCATCGCGCGGCCCGACGACGTCTTCTTCTGCGCAGACCTGCCGAAGACGCGGTCCGCGAAGATCATGCGCAGGCTGCTGCGGGACATCGCGGAGGGTCGGGCCCTGGGGGACACCACCACCCTCACGGACCCCGCGGTGGTGGAACAGATCAAGCAGCGCTACGTGGAGGAGGGAAAGGAGGAGGCGTAAGCCCGGAAGACCCGAACCGCTGGGCCCGACGGGAGGGCCTGACACAAGCCGGTTGACAACCAGGGTCGCGGGTGTAGTGGGGCGTTACGCCACGGGAACGCCCGTCGGTGCAGTTGAGCCGGCGGGAAGCGGCCGTTGTTGAATGGGGGTGACGGTGTCACAGCTTGAGGAGTGGGCGGTCCGGCAGCTGGTAGCCGTCCTGCAGGAGGCGTTTGAGGGAACCAACAGGGGCTGGAGCTACTTCACGGATGGCCCACCGGCCGGTTTCGTGGGCAGTCTGGAGTCGCTGTCAGCGGAGGAGGCTTCGCAGCCTGTGGCCGGAAGCTCCGTGGCCGCGCACGTCTATCACGTCAACTTCGCCATGGACGCGTATCGGGACTGGATCCGCGGCGACCGGACCCGGAGGGACTGGGCCGAGAGCTGGCGCGTGCAGACCGTGGACGCGGAGGGGTGGCAGCGGCTCCTGCAGGACATGCGCCGCGCCCACCTGGAGCTGCGTGAGGCGATCCAGGTTGGCGCGACCTCGAGCGAGGAGGCATTCGGGGCAGCGGTGGCGTCTGTGGCGCACTGCGCGTACCACCTGGGTGCCGTGCGGCAGAAGCTGGCGGTGTTCAGATGCCGCTAAAGAGACCCGGCGTCCTCCACGACCCAAAAGGCCGCGGACCAAGCCCTCCCTGCAGAGCGGCCCAAGCACTCCACCCGCACGAAGCCATCTCCGGCGTTCGGCTCGTACTCCGCCGCTCCCCGATGAGTTTCCAGGCGTAGGTGGCCCTGGGCATCGAAAAAGCGCACCACGGCCGCATCGCTCTCCACCACCACGGCACCGCGCCGCACCCCGAACCGGGCCTGTGGGCCTGTGGTGGCGTACACCGACCCCCGCCGCAGGGCGTCCACGAGCGCCCGAGCGTCCAGCCGCTCGGTCCGGACCACCGCCCACGCCCGGCCGAACTGATGGTCCCGGTGAAGGTCGTCCGAGGCCACGGGCGAGACGGGATGGCTCGGGCCGTGGGCGCGTACGGCTTCCACCCATAGCTGCGTGTCGGCGTCCGGGTCGGAGTGGGGGTTCCACACCTCCACGAACCGAAAGCCCCGCAGGCGGCGGATCTCGGATCGCCTCCACCGCCCGGTCCAAAGGTTCCCCGTCCACGAAGGATGGTTGAGGCCTGCGACGCCACCCACTGCCTCCACTTTGGCGAACACGTCTTCGGGGGACCGACCCTTGGGCAGCCGCGACACACACAGACAGCCCACGTGGGGCCCCAGGGGACGCACGGGTCTAGGGACGGTCACCTCCACCCCGGAGACTACGCAGACCTCGTGATCCGACAGCCCTGTGGCGTCCGTCACCACGTTGTGGTCCGTGAGCGCCACGAAGCTGAAGCCGCGGGACCTGTACCGCTCCACCACCGCCTGAGGAGCCCACTGACCGTCCGAGGCCGTGGTGTGGCAGTGCAGCTGCGCCTTTCGGTCCTGCCCGCCGCAATCGTAGGGGTCCAGAACGCGCATCCTGGAGTATTGTGCGCCACCCGGATGAACCGGGGTAGAATGCCGGCAGGACCCATGCACATCCGCGTGCGACTCTTCGCCGCTTACCGGGAGGCCGTGGGCGCATCAGCCCTAGACCTGGAGCTGGAAGGGGAGGCCACGCCTGCCCGCGCCTGGGAACGATTGCGCCACCTGCACCCGGTCCTGACCCGGTTGCCCGGGCCCGCCTTCGCCGTGGACGACCGCTACGTGCCCGCCGATCACCCGCTGCGGGAGGGCGACGAGGTGACCCTGATCCCGCCGGTGAGCGGCGGGAGCGCGCACGTGGACCTGGTCCAGTCCCCCATCGACGTGCAGGGCCTGCTGCGCCGCGTCCGCCACCCCAACGCAGGCGCGGTCGTGCTGTTCCTGGGCACGGTCCGGGACAACGCCGAGGGTCCCCGGGTCCAGTACCTGGACTACGAAGCCTACGAAACGCTGGCCCGGGCGGAGATGGAGCGGATCGCGAAGGAGGCGGAGCGGCGGTGGCCGGTGCTCGGGATTGCGCTGGAGCACCGGGTGGGCCGGTTGGAGGTGGGCGAGGTGAGCGTGGCGGTCGCGGTCTGCGCGCCGCACCGCCGGGAGGCGTTCGAAGCAGGTCGGTTTCTCATCGACGCCTTGAAGGCGCGGGTCCCCATCTGGAAGAAGGAGGTGTGGGAGAGCGGCTCCCGCTGGGTGGGCGCGGAGCCGGCAGGAGAAGAGTCAGGTGAACGCGTACTGTGACGGCAAGATGACGGGTGGGGTCCCCCTGGTGGACGTAATCTTGGATGTCCGCCATCTCAATTTGCGGTTTGCGGGACTGGTGGCGGTTTCCGACCTGTCCTTCGCGTTGCACGCGGGGGAGCTGCTGGGGATCATCGGGCCCAACGGTGCGGGCAAGACCAGCGTGTTGAACTGCATCAACGGCTTCTACCGGCCTCAGGCGGGCCGCATCCGCTTCCTGGACCGGGACATCACGCGTCTTCCGCCCCACACCCGGGCGGCATTGGGGATCGCCCGCACGTTCCAGAACATCGCCCTGTACCCGCACATGACCGTGCTGCAGAACATCCTGTCCGGCCGCCTCGTGCACATGCGCTCCTCCCTGCTGGCCTGCGGAGTGTACTGGGGCTTCGGCCAGCGAGAGGTCCTCCGCCACCGGGAGCGGGTGGAAGAGATCGTGGACTTCCTGGAGATCGAGGCTCACCGCGACGCCCGGGTGGGCGAGCTGCCCTACGGGATCCAGAAGAAGGTAGAGCTGGGACGGGCGCTGGCCATGGAGCCCCGCCTGCTCCTGTTGGACGAGCCCATGGCGGGCATGACGGTGGACGAGAAGCTGGACATGGCCCGCTACATCCTGGAGCTCCGAGAGGTCCAGGGCCTTCCCATGATCCTCATCGAGCACGACATGGGGGTCGTGATGGATCTGTGCGATCGCGTTTTGGTCATGGACTACGGCCGGAAGATCGCCGAGGGCCTGCCGGAGGAGATCCAGAACCACCCGGACGTGATCCGCGCATACCTGGGGGAGGAGCACGGGCTGGCGGAGGAGGTGGCTGGCCGGTGAGTCGTCCGATTGTCCTGGAGCGCGCCGCTCCCAGCCTCGAGGCCCGGGAGGCGTACCTGCGAGAGCTCGATACCTTCCCCAAGCGCCTGCTGCACAACGCGGAGCGCTTCGGGGATCGGGTGGCGTTTCGCGAAAAGGAGTTCGGCATCTGGCAGGAGATCACGTGGCGGCAGTACCTCGAGCATGTCCGGGCATGTGCCGGCGGGCTTCTCGCCTTAGGGATGCGACGGGGCGACGTGGTCGCCCTGGTGGGGGACAACCGGCCCGAGCTGTACTACCTGGCCATGGCGGCGCAGGCTCTGGGGGGAGTCTCCTGCGGCATGTACCAGGACACCCTGGCGGAGCAGCTGGCGGAGCTGGTGGACTTCGCGGACGCCCGCTTCGTGTTCTGCGAGGACCAGGAGCAGGTGGACAAAGTCCTGGCCATGGAGGGCCGCCTCCCGAAGGTGGAACGGGTCGTGGTGGACGACTGGCGCGGCATGTGGCGGTACCACCACCCGAAGCTGGTGCGGTTCTCCGAGCTACAGGCTCTGGGCCGCGAGCTCCTCGCCCGGGATCCGGACCGGTTCCTCCAGGAGGTCGCTCAGGGGCGCGGGGACGACGTGGCCATTTTCTGCCTGACGTCCGGCACCACCTCCCTGCCCAAGCTGGCCATGCTCTCCCACCGCAACCTCCTGGCGCAGGGGGAGAACTTCCTGGCGGTGGAGCCGCACGTCTCACCCCAAGACGAGTTCGTGAGCTTCCTGCCCTTCGCGTGGATCGGGGAGCAGATGATCTCCTACACGCTGCACCAACTGGTGGGGTTCGTGGTGAACTTCCCGGAGGAACCCGAGACGGCCCAACGGGATTTGCGGGAGATCGGGCCCCACTTCATGTTCGCGCCGGCGCGGATCTACGAGGGCCTGCACTCCGCGGCCACCGTGCGCGTGCTGGACGCGGGGCCTGTCCGACGCCGGGTGTACGAAGCGGCCATGAAGGTGGCGGGCCGGGTGGTGGACGCGCAGGCGGCGGGGAACCCCGTTCCCTGGTGGCTGCGGGCTTTGTGGTGGCTGGGCTACTGGACCGTGTACCGGCCTCTGCTGGACAAGATGGGCCTGGTCCGGATGCGGGTGGCGTGGAACGGGGGCGCTTCCCTGGGCCCGGACTACTTCCGCTTCTTCCGCGGCCTGGGGTTGAACCTGAAGCAGATCTACGGGCAGACGGAGATCGCGGGGATCTCGTGCGTGCACCGGGATGGCCAGGTGCGCTTCTGGACCATGGGCGCCCCCATCGCGAACACGGAGATCCGCGTCACCGAGGACGGCCAGATCATCAGCCGCAGCCCCTCGGTGTTCCTGGGGTACTACAAGAATCCGGAGGCCACCCGGCGCGCCCTGAGGGACGGCTGGCTGTACTCGGGGGACACCGGGGTGCTGGACCCCAGCGGGGACATCATCCTGTTCGACCGCAGCGACGACATCATCGCCCTGCAGGACGGCACCCGCGTGCCTCCCCGGGTGATCGAGGATATGCTGAAGTTCACCCCGTACGTGCAGCACGCCATGGTCCTCGGTGAAGGGAAGCCTTACCTGGCTGCGATCCTCAACATCGACTTCCAGAACGTGGGCAAGTGGGCGGAGGACCGGGGGATCGCGTACACCTCGTACATGGACCTCTCGCAGAAGCCCCAGGTGCTAGACCTCCTGCAGCAGTTGGTGCGGGAGACGAATGCACGCCTGCAGCCGACCTGGAGGGTGCGAGCCTTCATCTCCCTGTACAAGGAGTTTCACCCGGACGACGACGAACTCACTCGAACCCGCAAGCTGCGGCGCCGGCACATCCTGGATCGGTACCGGGACCTGGTGGAGGCCATGTACGCGGGGGCGGACCGCTTCCAGGCCACGGTCAGCGTGCGCTACGAGGACGGCCGGGTGGCCACCCTGCATCCCCTGTTGGAGATCCGCAGGCTCGAAGGCGACGCATGACCCCACAGTTCATCCTCGAGGGGACCGTGGTGGGCCTGGCCGTGGGTTCCATCTACGCCCTGATCGCGGTGGGCTTCGCGGTGCTGTACAAGTCCACCAAGATCCTGAACCTGGCCCACGGAGAGCTCGTGCTGTTCGGCGGCTACCTGGCCATCGCCCTCACCACCGCGGCGGGCTCGCTGCCGGTTCCCGTGGCTTTCGCGCTGGGGGTCGCGGGCACGCTGGTGGCCGCAGCGGTTCTGGGTTTTGGGGTGGAGCGGGCGGTGATGCGGCCTCTGTTCGGACAACCCCTGCTGTCGGTGATCATCGTGACGCTGGCCCTGGGCTACGTGATCCGGGGGATCATGGTGGGGATCTGGAGCGGGGAGACCCGCACGTTCCCGCCGGTGGTGCCGCCGGTCACCGTCCGGGTCGCGTCCGTTCCGGTGCCCCTCGTGGGGGTGTGGAGTGCGGCGGCGGCGGTGGCCTTGCTGGTCCTCCTCACTTTGTTCTTCCGGTACACCCGTTGGGGGGTGTCCATGCGAGCCGCGGCCAATGAGCAGCTCACCGCCTCGAGTCTGGGCGTGAGCCTGAGGCGGGTGTTCGCGTACGCCTGGGCCTTCGCGGCGATCACGGGCGCGGTGGGCGGCATCCTCCTTGGCTTGTGGCTCGGGGTGAACTTCGCCCTGGCCGCGGTCGGGCTCAAGGCGTTGGCGGCGCTCATCCTGGGCGGGCTGGACAGCATCCCGGGCGCCATCTTGGGCGGGCTTGCGGTGGGCGTGCTGGAGACCATCGTGGGGGGGTACATCGATGCCCACGTGCGCTTGTTCGGACATCCCCTCCACGGCTTCAAGGAGGTCACGGCATACCTGGTGATCCTGCTCGTCCTCATGATCCGGCCCTACGGGCTGTTCGGCACCGAGCACATCGAGCGCTTGTAAGGGGGAGGGGGCGTTGGCGTACGCGCGACCCTGTGGAGACTTCAAGACCTCCTACGCGCAGGATGTGGCTTTGCTCGACGTGCGCCTGTACCGGGTGGGCTTCCTCCTGCTCGTGGCGGGCCTGCTGGCGGCGCCGTGGCTGCTGGGCCGTTGGCTGTTCCTACTGAACGACATCGCCATCTTCGCCATCGGCGCCACCGGACTGTCCCTGGTGATGGGGTTTGCGGGCCAGATCTCCCTGGGGCACGCGGCCTTCATGGCGGTGGGCGCGTACACCTCCTGGTTCGTCACCGCGGAGCTTCGGTGGCCCTTCGTGGTCGCCCTGCCCGCCAGCGGTCTGGTGGCATTTGTGGTGGGAGCGGTGGTGGGGCTTCCGTCCCTGAGGATCAAGGGCCTGTACCTGGCCATTGCCACCCTGGCCTTCCAGTTCCTCGTGGAGTACCTGATCGTACAGACGGTGAGCGGCATGGGCGGCACGCCCGTTCCGCCCATGGACCTTTTGGGCGTCCCCGTGAACACCGAGGTCCGGTTCTACTACCTGGCGCTGGCGGTGTGGGTGGGTGGCGCGGTGCTGGCGACCAACCTGACCCGCACGCGGGTGGGCTTGGCCCTCATGGCGGTGCGGGACCGGGACTACGCGGCCCAGGTGCTGGGCGTGAACCTGTTGTACTACAAGACCCTGGCGTTCGCTCTGGGCGCGGCGTACGCGGGGGTGGCGGGAAGCCTTTTCGCGCACTACAACCGGGTGATCGGCGCCGAGCACTTCAGCCTGGCGCAGTCCATCGACTACGTGGCCATGCTGGTGATCGGCGGCTTGGGAAGCGTGTGGGGTCCCCACCTGGGCGCCGCCTTCGTCCGCAGCCTCACCCAGGTGCTGAAGATCGCAGCTCCCCTCCTGGCCGCCACCGTACCCATGCTGGGGCGGGCGACCACCTCCCTGCGGGAGGTGGTGTTCGGGGCCATCCTCATCGCCCTGTTGATCTGGGAACCCGGGGGGCTCGCCACCTTGATCCGCAAGCTCAAGCGCTACGTGGACCTCTGGCCCTTCCCGCACTAGGGGCCGCGGGGTTCACGCGAGCCAGCGCTTGCGACGCTTGTACGCCTTCACCTCCGTGAACCGCCGGCGGCCGGACTTGGTCATGCCCAGGTAGAACTCCCGCACGTCCGCGTCTTCCCTGAGCCGCTCCGCGGGGCCGTCCAGGACGATCTTCCCGTTCTCCATCACGTAGCCGTAGGAGGCGAGCTGCAGCGCCATGCGGGCATTCTGCTCCACCAGCAGCACCGTGATCCCCTGCTCCTCGTTCAGGCGCCGGACCAGGCGGAAGATCTCCGCTGCCACCCGGGGCGCGAGCCCCAGGCTGGGTTCGTCCAGCAGAAGCAGGCGGGGACGCGCCATGAGAGCACACCCGATGGCCAGCATCTGCTGCTCGCCGCCCGAGAGGTACCCGGCCCGCACCCGGCGCCGCTCCCGCAGCCGCGGGAAGTACGCGTACACCAGATCCAGGGCCTCCCGCGTACCCCTCGGGTGCAGCGCGCCCCCGACCAGGAGGTTCTCCTCCGCGGTGAGCTCCTCGAACAACCGCCGCCCCTCGCGGACCATCACGATGCCGAGTCTGGCCACGTCCTCGGGGAGCCAGTTCTCGATCCGTCGCCCCTCGAACTCCACCGACCCTCGGGTCACCTCACCCCGCTCCAGACGCACCAGGCCCGAGACGGCCTTGAGGGTCGTGGTCTTGCCCGCGCCGTTCGCGCCGATGAGGGCCGTGATGCGACCGGGGGCTACGGACAGGCTCACTCCCTTCAGGACGAGGATCGTCCCCCAGTACACCACCTCCACGTTGTTGACCGTGAGCACCGGCTCAGAATCCCAGCCAGTCCTTGCGCCGCTCCACCGTGACCTGCTCCACGAACCGGATCCGCCCGCCCTGGATCTGCATGATGCGGGTGGTGGTGGACGGCCGGTGGTCCTCCCGCGTCAGGGTGATGGGGGGCGCCAGCCCCTCCGGATCCCAGTTCCGGATGAGCTCCAGGGTCGCCCGGATGGACGCCCCCGTGAGCCCGAGCCGCGCGTAGGTGGCCCAGTTGTCCACCACGGTCTCCAGGGCCTTGCGCAACAGGTACACGTTCAGCCATCCTCGGATGTACGAGGCGATGTAGGGGGTGTTCACCGTTCCCCATTCGAACCTCGGGACGTCTCTGCCCTGAAACCGGCGGTAGGCGTCGAAGATGGTCCGCATGCCCGGCACCGGCTCGCCGTAGTACACGTGCGGGGTGGAACCGTAGACTCCCTCTGCTCCCGCGCCGATGCGCTTGATCATGCTCTCATCGAAACCCCACACATTGACGAACCACCGCGCCCTGGCGCCCACCTGCTTGGCGTCCCGGACCGTGACCGAGGCAGAACTCGTGGTGCCCCCAAACCACGCGAAGTCCGCACCCTGATCCCGGATGGCGGTGACCTGGGAGCGGGCCTCCAGGGCGGTCAAGGCCACGATCTGGTCCGGGAGAACCTCAAACCCCAGCTCCTGGGCGTACGCCTTGCCCGCGGGGATGGGCGCCCGACCGTACGGGTGGTCCGGGTAAACGAACACGAACTTGGGCCGGGCGATCCTCTCCTTCCGGGCGAGCTCCCGAGCGAACTTGAGCACCGCCCGCAGCTGGTCGGAGTAGCTGGACACCGGGTAGAAGTTGTAGGGCGTCTTGGAAGGGTCGTTCAGGTGGGAGGAGTAGGAGGCGGAGATGAAGGGGATCTGGTCTGCCGCCACCTGCTCTTTGAGGGCCTCGGTGTCGTTGGTGCCCCAGCCGATGATGGCCACCACCTTGTCCACGTCCCGGTACTTGCGGTACAGGGCCAGGCTCTCGGGGATCCTGTACGCGTAGTCGGCCCACACGAAGTCGATCTTCACCTTACCCCGGATCCCGCCCAGCACTTCGTTGATGTACCGAACGTGGTCCAGCGCTCCCTTGGAGTAATCTACGCCGACGTCCGAGGTCGGCCCCGTGAGATCGAAGATCGCCCCGACCTTGATGCTGGAGGGTAACGGCGGCACCTGCGCCGTCGTGGGCGAGGCCACCGCCAGCACCAACAAGAGGAGCCCGGGAACCCACCAGCGTCCTCGCATACCTCACCCCCTCTGCGGCCTAGCCTATGTGGCTCGGCGTATTTCTGCGCAGCGGGAGCTAACTCCTGCCAGAGCTCCTAAGGGACCAGAATGACCTTCCCGAAGTGCTGACCGGACTCTAGGTACGCGTGAGCCTCGCGCACCTGGGTTAGGGCGAACACGCGGTCGACCACGGGGCGCAGGATTCCCGCGCGCAGCAACGGGAGGAGCTCGTGCATCTCCCCCTTCCCCCCTACCCACGTACCGTGAATGCTCAGGGCACGGCCGAAGACGTACCGGAGATTGGTCTGCGCCAGGGGCCCGGAGGTGGCGCCGCACGTCACCAGCCGTCCGCCCCTGGCGAGGGCCTTCAGGCTCACTTCCCAGGTCGTCGCGCCCACGTGCTCAAACACCACGTCGACCCCGCGCCGGCGGGTGAGCCGGCGCACCTCTTCCAGTACATCCTGCGTTCGGTAGTTAATGCCCTCGTCTGCCCCGAGCTCTCGGGCCCGGTGCAGCTTCCGGTCGTCCCCGGCGACGGCGATCACCCGGGCGTGGTGCGCCTTCGCGATCTGAATGGCCGCACTCCCCACGCCGCTCCCCGCACCCCACACCAGGACGTCCTCCCCAGGCCGGACGCGGGCGTGGGTCACCAGCATGTTCCACGCGGTCAGGAACACGAGGGGAAAAGCCGCAGCGTCTTCGAAGGAAAGCCCAGGTGGTTTGGGCAGCAGGTTCGCTTCAGGCACCACGACAAACTCCGCGTCCGTACCGTCCCGGTGCTCGCCCAGGAGGCCGTACTCGGGACAAAGGTTGTCCCGACCTGCCACGCAGTGGGCGCACACGCCACACGAGACCCCGGGACTCAGCATCACCTCGTCGCCTGGCCGAGCGAACCTCACGCTAGGCCCCACCGCGTCCACGACACCGGCCCCGTCCGAGCCCAGGGTGAGGGGCAGAGGGAACCGCACCCCCGGAATCCCCCTGCGCACCCACAGGTCCAGGTGATTCATGGCAGCGGCGAGAACCCGCACCCGCACCTGTCCGGGCCCTGGCTCCGGAAGGGAAACCTCCTCAAGCCGCAGCACCTCAGGGCCCCCGTGCTCGTGCACGCGCACCGCTCGCACGATCCTCACCTGGCCCGGGCGGTCCGTTCCGCGGACCGATACGCTTCGACCATGCGCAGGTAGTTGGACCGGACCGACTCTGCCGCCTGGTCCGGAGACCGCTCACCCTCCAGGTACCCCTTGACCCCGTCCCACCAGATGGTCCGACCGATGGCAAAGCCGATGTACCCGGGCACGCCCGCAGCCGCCTCCAGCCACCGCACCACCGCCCGGTCGTCGGCGCCGCGTCCCAGGACCACGCACGCCACGCGGCTCCGACCCCCCGCCCGCGCCTGCTCGCTCACCCGGATGCAGTCCTCCCTCCGTTCCAGGCCCTCGATCTTCCACACGTCTGGCTCCACGCCGCTCTGCTGCAGTTCCGCCATGGCGCGCACCATGAGCTCGGGCCGCAGCTCGCGATCGTAGCGCGCCTCATCCCCCTCCACCTGATGCAGCTGCTGCGGGGTGGGCGGCACCAGCAGCTCGAACAGGAATTTGCGGCCGCGGGCGTGCAGCCAGTCCGACAGTCTGCGCAGCCGCTCCACCTGGCGCAGGTTGAGCTGACGGTCACCGTCCGGGTTGTACCGCACGAGGACTTTGGCGAAGGTGGGGTCGAAGGCCTCCACGTGCTCCCCGAAGGCCTCGCCGTACTCGAAGTCGAACTCGGCTTGCCCGCTGCGCTCCACGGGCATGGCCAACACGTAGCCCTCGGCCCGGGCCCGCCGCGCCACCTCCGCGCCGAACTGCTCGTCCACCAGCACACCCGCCGCTTCCCTCGGCGCACCCGCCTGCACGGCCCGCCGGAACCCTTCGAAGATCACCGCCTTGGCGTCCCGGATGCGCGCCGCCGCTTCCTCGCTCAGTTCCCCTCGAATCCCTGCCATCTGGAGAAAGGACCCGCGGTGATCGAACGCCAGGATGAACAGCGGCCTGTCGTACCCCAGCTCCACTTCTCCCTCCCCGTTACGGTCTTTGCGGCAGATCCTCCTCTTCCACACGGATGCGGCTCGCCCCTTCTACCACCACCCGCCCCTGCCGGTACCACACCGTGACCCTCTGGGCTTCCAGCACGCTGGACCGCCACCGCATGCGCACCGGGCCCGCAAGCACCGCGCGTCCCCGGGTGAAGTCGGCCACCGCCGCGCCCGCGACTCCCCGGCCCGCGGGGAATCGGAAGCTTACGGGCCCAGAAAGCTCTGCGGTGTTCGAGGGCAGGTCGAAGTCCGCATCCTGGCCCTGCAGCGCTCCTTCGCGGTTCTCGAACCGGGCTGGGGAAGCCACCCGGACTGTCCGCTCGCGGCTGCGGTAGATCATGCGGCTCCCTGTGACCTGCAGGTCCGGGGGTACGGCCAGCCGGGGGTTCCCCTCGGCCGTGGCGACACCGGTCCGGGCATCCAGCGTCAGGCGCGAGCTGGACAGCACCCGGCCCTCAGACACCAGCCGGGGACTGCCGGTGGCCTCAAAGCGCGTGAACTCCAGGGACGGCGTGAAGTGGATGCGCACCACCTGCCCGCGGAGCTCCCCCTCGGGCCCGCGGGCCTGCACGCCGCCCTCCAGCACCCCCAAGCCGGCGCGCTGCTCCAGGACAAGGGTCGGAGCGGTCACGACGCGCAGGCCGTCGGTGATCCGGACCCGCCACGCCCGCAGGACCCCGCGCTGGGCGTCCAGGTCCAGGCGCTCGCTGGTGACCACGAAGGAGGCCGCGTGGGCCGCCGCGGTGGCCGCGGCCACCAGCACCGCGGCCAGCGCCCCACGGGCCACCCGTCACCCGAGGGCGACCGGCTCCACGTCGATCTGCGCCCGTTGGAGCCGGCCGCTGTAGTCGATGTACACCGCTTTCCACTCGGTGAACACGTCCAGGACCTGTAAGCCGCCCTCCCGGTGGCCATTCCCTGTGAACTTGGTGCCCCCGAAGGGCAGGTGGACTTCCGCGCCGATGGTGCCGTGGTTCACGTACACGATCCCCGTCTGGATATCCTCGATGGCCCGCATCGCCCTGTTCACATCCCGGGTGAAGATGGAGGCCGAAAGGCCGTAGCGGACGCCGTTCACCACCTCCACCGCCTCCTCCAGGCTCTCCACCCGGATGAGGTCGGTCACCGGGCCGAAGATCTCCTCCTGTGCGATGCGCATCCCGGGCTGCACGCGGTCGAACACCGTGGGCTGGAAGAAGAATCCCCGTTCCAGGCCGTCCCCCACCGCGCGCTCCCCGCCCACCAGAATCACAGCCCCCTCTTCGCGTCCAACGTTCACGTACCGCTCCACCCGTTCCAGCTGCGCCTGGCTGACCAGGGGCCCCATGTCCGTCTGCGGGTCCAGCCCGTGCCCGAGGCGAAGCCGCCTCGCCCGATCCACCAGCACCTCCGCCACGTCCCCGTGCACCTTTGGATGCACCAGCACGCGGCTGCAGGCGGTGCAGCGCTGCCCCGTGGTCCCAAACGCGCTCCACGTGAGGGCGTCGGCCACCAGGTCGAGGTCGGCATCGTCCAGGACGATGGCCGCGTTCTTCCCGCCCATCTCCAGCGACACGCGTTTGCCGCGGGCCGCACACTTCTCCGCCACCCGCAGCCCCACCTCCGTGGATCCGGTGAAGGAGATGAGCGCCACGTCGGGGTGGTCCACCAGGGCCGCGCCCGTCTCGTCCCCGCCCAGCACCAGGTTCAGCACCCCCGCTGGCAACCCGGCTTCCTCCAGGACCTCCACGAACTTCACCGCGCAGATGGGCACCTCCGGCGCGGGTTTGAACACCACGGTGTTCCCGCACACGAGGGCCGGGATGATCTTCCAGGAGGGGATCGCCAGAGGGAAGTTCCACGGGGTGATGACCCCGACCACGCCCACCGGTTGACGGATGCAGTAGGCGGCCTTGTTGGGCATCTCGCTGGGCGTGGTGTAGCCGTGGAGGCGGCGGCCCTCGCCCGCGATGAAGTAGGTCATGTCGATGGCCTCCTGAACGTCCCCGCGGGACTCCAGGAGTACCTTGCCCATCTCCCGGGTCATCAGCCGGGCCAGCTCTTCTTTGCGCCGCACGAGGATCTCCGCGGCACGGAAGAGGATCTCGGCCCGCCGCGGGGCCGGGACCTTGCGCCAGCGGGGAAAGGCCTCCCTGGCGGCGGCGACCGCGTCGGCCACGTCCTCGATCCCGGACCGTGCGCAAACTCCGAGCACCTCGCCCGTGGCCGGGTCGATGGACTCAAAGGTGGCGCCGGAGCGGGCGGGCTGCCAGCGGCCGCCGATGTAGTTCCCGTACGTCTGCGGCATGCGGGATTCCCCCTTTCGGGTGTCAGCTCACCCGCGCGGCCAGCAGGTGCTTCGCCGCCTCCCGGAAGGCTTGCGCTCCCGCGCTGTCGGGGTGGCGGATCAGGACCGGCTCGCCCGCGTCGCCGGCCTCGCAGATCCGCGGGTCCAGCGGGATCCGGGCCAACAGTGGCACCCCGAGCCGCTCGGCCAGCTTCTGGCCTCCCCCCTCCCCAAAGACCGCCACGCGGGTGGGCCCGTCCAGGTAGCTCATGTTCTCCACCACGCCGGCCACGCGGAGGTTCACCTTGTGCGCCATGCGGGCGGCCCGGGCGGCGACTTCCACCGCGGCCTGCTGGGGAGTGGTGACCACCAGGACTTCCGCGCGCGGGAGCTGCTGCGCCACCGTAATAGCCACGTCCCCCGTTCCGGGTGGCAGGTCGAGGAGCAGAAGGTCCAGCTCACCCCAGTGCACCTCCGTGATGAAGGTGATGAGGGCCTTGTGCAGCAGGGGACCGCGCCAGATCACCGCCTCGTCCCGGTCCACCAGCATGCCCATGGAGACCGCCCGCACGCCCCACCGCTCCAGGGGGACGATCATCTGGTCAATCACGGTGGGCCTGCCCTCAAGGCCCAGCAGCCTAGGGATGGAGAAGCCGTACACGTCCGCGTCCAGGACCCCCACCCGGCTGCCTTCCTGCGCCAGCGCGGCCGCCAGGTTGGCGGTCACCGTGGACTTCCCCACCCCTCCCTTGCCGCTCGCCACCGCCAGCACCCGCACGGGACTCGCGGGCGTGAGGAATGGCGAAGTGCCCTCACCGCCCCGCAGCTTCGCGATGAGCGCCTGCCGGTCTTCCGGGCTCATCACGCCCAAAGACACCTCCACGGATCGCACGCCGGGCAGGCGCGCCACCCGCTCTCGGATGGACTCCACGATGACCTGGCGCAGGGGGCAACCCTGGATGGTCAGTACGGCCTCCACGTGCACGTGCCCATCCTCCACGCGGACGTCCCGTACCATGTCCAGGTCCACGATGGAGCGGTGCAGCTCGGGGTCCAGAACGTCCCGGAGTGCTTCCAGCACCCGTTCCCGCGTCACCGATTCGTTCTTGCGCGAAAGCCACATATCCCGCCTCCCGTCCCTTCTCATCCTACCACCTGCACGCCCCGGGCCCCTCCCGGGTCCACCACCACGCCCTCGAACGGGCGCAACGCCACGCCTTGCTCGCGGCCCTCCCGATCCATGTGGGTGGACAGCAATATCCGACCCCGCACGTCGGTCCGGACGGGGGAACCCTGGAAGTTCAGCAGGACCACAACCCGGTCCGCCTCCTGTGCCCGTTCGTACGCCAGCACCCCGTCGGGTGCCCGCTGCGCGCGGTAGCTGCCCTGGGTCAGGGCGGGCCGCTCGCGTCTCAGGCGCAGGGCCGCCCGCACGAAGTTCAACATGGAGCGGCCATCCTGACGTTGGCTTGCCACATTTCGCTCCCGGGCGTCGGGGTGGAGGGGGAGCCAGGGGCTTTGCGTGGTGAAGCCCCCGTTGGGTCCGGCGTCCCACGCCATGGGCGTGCGCGCCGCATCCCGCGTCCACCGCCCGCCCCACTCCCTCAAGCCCGCCAGGTCCTGGACGCGATCGGGGGGGATGGCGCCGTCCGGGATGCCCAACTCGTCGCCGTAGTACAGGGTCGGCGTTCCCCGCAGGGTCAGCAGCAACAGGTGCGCAAGCCGCGCCCGCTCGGACCCCAGGCGCGTGCTCACCCGTGGCCGGTCGTGGTTCCCCAGCACCCAGCTCGGCCACGCCCACGACGGGAGGGTGGCTTCGTACGCGGCCACGAGATTTCCCAGCGCGCCCGCCTGCCACGCCTCCGCAGGGAGTTCCACCAGCGCCGGGTTGAGGGCGAAGTGGCACTCGGGAGCCGTCTCCGCGCCGTAGTAGCGAACCCACCGGGGAAGCGGCAGGTACACCTCCCCGATCAACACGCGTTCCTCCCCGGGGGCGCTGTACGCGTCCAGCAGCGACCGCAGGCGGCGGAGGAGGTCGTGCGTCTCCGGCTGGTCCTCCGTGTACACGTGCACGAGCCGGTCCCGCTCCCGCATGCCGGGCCTCCAGTCCGGGTTGGGCGGCTCGTCCAAAAACCGCGAGTCCTCCACCAGCACCCAGGCCGCGTCCACCCGGAAGCCGTCTGCGCCCCGCTCCAGCCAGAAGCGCGCGACCTCCAGAAGGGCTTCGACCACTTCGGGGTTTCGGTAGTTCAGGTCCGGCTGCTGGGGCAGGAACTGGTGGAGGTAGTACTGGCCCGTGGGCGGGTCGAACGTCCACGCGGGCCCGCCGAAGAAGCTGAGCCAGTTGTTGGGCGGGCCTCCCCCGGGCCGCGGGTCGCGCCACACGTACCAGTCGCGCTTGGGACTGGTGCAGCCGGAGCGGGACTCCAAGAACCAGGGGTGCTCGCTTGACGTGTGGTTCGCCACCAGATCCACCACCACCCGCAGGCCGCGGCGGTGGGCCTCTGCCGTCAGCCGGTCGAAGTCCGCCAGGGTTCCAAGCCGGGGGTCCACGGCGCAGTAGTCGGTGACGTCGTAACCACCGTCAAACCCGGACGACGGGTAGAACGGAGTGAGCCAGAGGGCGCCCACGCCGAGGTCCTTCAGGTAGTCCAAGCGCTGCGCCACGCCCGGCAGGTCGCCGATGCCGTCGCCGTTGGAGTCCTGGAAAGAGCGCGGGTACACCTCGTAGAAGGCTTCCCGCGCCCACCACGGGATGGCGCGGGATCTCCTCACGGCGCCGGGGAACCCACCGCGCGCCAGACGGCCACGACACCGCGCGGGGCAATCCAGCCACTCCCGGCAGGCAGGCGCACGGAGCGCCGCCGCACGTCGCCGGTGGACCACACCAGCTCCCAAGCCCACGCATCGGGGGCCGGGGGGAGGACGAAGCGGACGCCGCGACCGCTGTTGAACATCAGCAGGAAGGAGTCATCCCGCACGGGCCGGCCCCGCTCGTCGCGCTCGAAGAACGCGGCCCCGCACAGCACCATCCCGAGCGCGTGCAGCGCGGGGTCCTGCCAGTCCTGCGGAGTCATCTCCCGGCCGGAGGGGTGGACCCAGGTCACGTCGCGGCACCGTCCTGCGTCCTGACCCCGCAGGAAGGTGCGGCGCCGGAAGTTGGGGTGGGCGCGCCGGAACGCCACCATCTCCCGCACGAACTGCAGGAATTGCCGCTGCTCCGGATTCAGGTCCCAGTGGTACCAGGATAGCTCGCTGTCGTGACAGTAGGCGTTGTTGTTCCCCCGCTGGGTTCTGGACAGCTCGTCCCCCCCGAGCAGCATAGGCACCCCCTGGGACAGCAGCAGGGTTGCCACGAAAGCCCGCTTTAGGGCCTCCCGCCTGCGGCGCACCGCGGGGTCGTCGGTGGGTCCTTCCACGCCGCAGTTGGTGCTGTAATTCTCGTCGGTGCCGTCCCGGTTGTCCTCCCCGTTGGCCTCGTTGTGCTTGCGCTCGTAGCTCACCAGGTCCTGCAGGGTAAAGCCGTCGTGGGATGTGACGAAGTTCACCGAAGCGAAGGGCCGGCGGCCCGAGCGCTCGTACAGGTCCGCGCTGCCGCTCAAACGCGTGGCGAACTCCCCCAGCGTCCCGGGATCCCCCCGCCAGTACCGGCGGACTGCGTCCCGGTACCGGCCGTTCCACTCGGCCCACTGCCAGGGAAAGTTGCCGATCTGGTAACCTCCCGGCCCCACGTCCCAGGGCTCCGCGATGAGTTTGACGCGGGAGAGGACTGGATCCTGCTGGATGACCTTGAAGAAGGCGCTCAGCATGTCCACGTCGTAGAGCTCCCGGGCCAGCGCCGCGGCCAGGTCGAACCGGAAGCCGTCCACGTGCATCTCCACCACCCAGTACCGCAGGCTGTCCATGACGAGCTGCAGCACGTAGGGGTTCCCCGGGTCCAGGGTGTTCCCCGTCCCCGTGTAGTCCATGTAGTAGCGGGGGTTGTCGGGGTGCAGCTTGTAGTAGCTGGCGTTGTCGATGCCCCGGAAGCTCAGGGTGGGGCCCAGGTGGTTCCCCTCCCCCGTGTGGTTGTACACCACGTCCACGATCACCTCGAGCCCCGCCTTGTGCAGAGCCCGCACCATGGTCTTGAACTCCCGCACCGCAGCCAGCGGCCCCCCTGCGGCGTAATCGGGCTCGGGAGCGAAGTACGCCAGCGGGTTGTAGCCCCAGTAGTTGGTCAGCCCGGCCTCCACCAGCCGCCGGTCGTCCACGTGGGCGTGGACGGGCAGCAGTTGCACCGCGGTGACACCCAGCGACCGCAGGTGGTCCACCACGGGCTCGGACGCAAGCCCCAGGTACGTCCCACGCAGCGGTGCAGGGACCTCCGGGTGAAGCTTCGAGATCCCCTTCACGTGGGTCTCGTAGATCACGGTCTCTTCCCAGGGAACCCGCGGAGGTCGGTCGTCCCCCCACTCAAAGGCATCCTCCACCACCACACCCAGGGGTGCCACCGGCGCGCTGTCCCGGTCGTCCCGGGAAAGATCCCCAGCGGGGTCGCCCACCCGGTAGCCGAACAGGCTGTCGTCCCACCGGAGCCGGCGCCCCAGCGCCCTGGCGTATGGGTCCAAGAGCAGCTTCCTGGGGTTGAAACGGTGGCCGCGCTCCGGCTCGTAGGGGCCGTGGACTCGGTAGCCGTAGAGCTGGCCTGGCCCCACACCGGGGAGGTAGCCGTGCCACACCGGCCCCGTGCGTTCCGTGAGCTCCACGGTGCGCACGGGCTGCGGGTCGTCGGCGCTCTCGAACAGACAGAGCTCCACACCCTGCCCGTGCTCGCTGTACAGGGCGAAGTTGGTCCCAAGCCCGTCCCACGAGGCGCCCAGGGGGTAGGGCCGGCCGCGCCACACCGTCATCCCCGCTCCTCCCAGCGCAGGAACAAGATCCCGAGGGGCGGCAGCACCAGCTCCGCGGAGTAGGCGCGGCCATGGTAGGGGTGTTCGTCGGCGTGGACGCACCCGAAGTTGCCCCAGCCGCTCCCGCCGTACTCCCGGGCGTCGCTGTTGAGCACTTCGGCCCAACGTCCGGGCTCCGGCAGTCCCACGCGGTAGCCCCTGCGGGGGACCGGTGTAAAGTTGGCCACCACCGCCACCCACCGGCCGGAGCGGTCCCGCCGCAGGAAGCTGAGGACGCTCGCCTCGCGGTCGTCCGGATGGATCCACTGGAACCCCTCCGGCTCGCAGTCCAGCGCGTGCAGGGCAGGTTCAGAGCGGTACAGGCGGTTCAGGTCCCGGACCCAGCGCTGCACCCCCGCGTGGGGATCCTCTTTCAGCAGGTGCCAGTCCAGGCTGCCGTCGTGGTCCCACTCCCGCCGCTGGCCGAACTCCCCACCCATGAACAGAAGCTTCTTCCCGGGCTGCGCGTACTGGTAGCCCAACAGCAGCCTGAGGTGCGCGAACTTCTGCCACGGGTCGCCGGCCATCTTGGCCCACAGGGACCCCTTGCCGTGCACCACCTCGTCGTGGGAGAGCGGCAGCAGGAAGTTTTCGGAGAAGGCGTACAGCATTCGGAACGTGAGGTCTTCGTGGTGGTACTTGCGGTGCACGGGGTCCCGGGCCAGGTAGCGGAGGGTGTCGTGCATCCAGCCCATATCCCACTTGAACCCGAACCCCAGCCCGCCCGCGGAGGTGGGGCGGGACACGAGGGGCCAGGCGGTGGACTCCTCCGCGAACGTCTGGACGTCCGGGAAGTCCCGGTAGATGGACTCGTTGAGCTTCCGGAGGAACCGGATGGCGTCCAGGTTCTCCCGCCCCCCGTACTCGTTGGGGAGCCACTCGCCCTCCCGCCTCGAGTAATCCAGGTACAGCATGGACGCCACGGCGTCCACCCGGAGTCCGTCCGCGTGGTAACGATGGAGCCAGAAGTGCGCGCTGCTCAGCAGGAAGCTGCGGACCTGCGGGCGGCCGTAGTCGAAGATGGCGCTGCCCCAGTCCGGGTGCCAGCCGCGCCGGGGATCGGGATGCTCGTACAGGGCCGTGCCGTCGAACCGCGCGAGGCCGTGGGGATCGGTGGCGAAGTGGGAGGGCACCCAGTCCAGGATGACTCCCACGTCGGCCTGGTGGAGGGTATCCACCAGGTGCATGAAGTCCTGGGGCGTTCCGTACCGCGAGGTGGGGGCGAAGTAGCCGGTCACCTGGTAGCCCCAGGAACCGTAGAAGGGGTGCTCCATGACGGGCAGTAACTCCACGTGGGTGAAGCCTTGTTCCCGCACGTACTCCGCCAGCTGCGGCGCGAGCTCCCGGTAGCTGAGACGGCGGCCCCCTTCCCCCCGCCTCCAGGAGCCCAGGTGTACCTCGTACACGCTCACGGGTGCGCTGAGGGAGTGCCGGCGCGAGCGGTGGGCCATCCAGTCCCAGTCCTCCCAGGCGTAGTCCAGGTCCCACACCACCGACGCGTTCCCGGGAGGGGGCTCGCACCAGAACGCGAACGGGTCCGACTTGTCCAGGGGCGGCCCACCTCCGGCCGGCAGGATCCGGTACTTGTACCGGTGTCCGGGTCGGGCGCCCCGCACCCACCCCACCCAGATCCCCGAGTCGCCCACCCGCTCCAGTGGGTGTGCCTCAGGATCCCAGCCGCTGAAGTCGCCAAACACGCGCACCGAGGCCGCTCCGGGAGCCCACACGGCGAAGTGCGTGCCGCCTTCGTCGGCGTGGGCGCCGAGCTTCTCGTACAGCCGGGTGTGGGTGCCTTCGGCGAACAGGTGGAGGTCCAGCTCTCCGATCACGCCCCGGCCCTCCTGGCCCTGTTCAGCTCCTGGAGCAACTCGCGCACCTCCTGCGAACGCATCCATTCCTCCAGAGGGTAGCGCATCCGCCGGCGCCAGCCGGCGTGCGCATGGGAGGGAGTGCCGGGCAGGTGGTGCCGTTCGGTCTCCCCCCACAGGTCTTCCACACTGGCCAGGACGCAAGCGGCGGAGCTTCGCCCCAGCCACCGCAACAACGCCCGCAGGGCTCCAGGGGAATCTTCCGGTTCCACGCCAAGCCAGCGGGCCAGAGATCGGACCTGCGACGCCCGCAACTGCCTTTCGGCGCGTGCCGCGTCGGCGGCCACAGCTCCCAACTTCTCCCGCTCCGCGATGTCCAGCCCCTGCCAGAAGCCCGCAAAAGTGGGCGTGTCGTGGGTGCCCAGAGAGGCCACGGTGTTAGGGGCTGGCTCGCGGGGGCCCGGTTCCCGCAGCTCAAACATCAACACGTACATGCGCCACAGCCGCCTGCGGTCCAACTCTCGCCTGACCTCGTTGGGTACCGTGCCGAGATCCTCGCCCACCAGCACCGCTCCCGCGCGGGCGGCCTCCAGCATCACCGCGGCGTACAGCTCCTCTGCCGGGTAGCGCACGTACACCCCCTCCGCCGCCGAAAAGCCCCGCGGGATCCAGTACAGCCGGTGCAGGGCCATGACGTGGTCAAGCCGCAACATCTTCGCCACCGTGAAGGCACGGACCAGACACGCCCGCAGGTACGCGTAACCGTCCCGCCGCGCCCGGTGCGGGTGCAGGGGAGCAAACCCCCAGTCCTGGCCCCGGGCGGAGAATGGGTCTGGCGGCGCTCCGACCGACACGCCTTCCGCGAACAGCCCGCGGAACCGCCACGCATCGAACCCATCCGGGTGCACCCCCAACGGCAGGTCCAGGTACACCCACACGCCCTCAGAGGCGACCTGCTGCAGTTGCCGCGCCGCAAGCCACTGCGCGTACACGTACAGCCCCCGCGCGTCCGGGTGAACCGAGCCTTCGGGCGCAAAGCCCGCGTGGTACGGCTGGGGCCACTGCCGCCAGGGTCGGCCCTGCTGGTCCAGCAGGGCGCGGAAGGCGGCGTAGTCCGCCAGCCACGGTTGCTTTGCGGCCCAAGCCTCCACCTGGCGGCGCTCGCCGTCCGGGCAGGTTCGCCACAGCTCCCCGAGACGCTTGCGGCGTTGGCGAAAGAGCTCGCGGTAGTCCAGGGGACCTGCGGAGGGTAGCGTCTCCCCTGGCGTGTGCACCAGAAGCTCGTTCCAGAACAGGCGCGTTGCGGGCAGGTATGGGCTTGGCTCGCACGGTTCGTCCAGCAGCCCTGCGTACAGGGGGAGGGTGCCGAGCACACCACCCTCGTGCTCGCGCACCCAGGCCGCCACGCGGCGCAGCAGTTCGAAGCTCGGGCCTCCCTCCTGCCCCGACCACAGCGCATGAGCCGACACCCACACTCCCCAGCTCGGAGCCGCGAGAGCCGGTAGCCGACGCGGCGCGGACAGGACCACGCTCTCCCACCGGCGCCGTGCGGCCGCGATCTGTAGGCGGTGCGCCCCGAGCGGCAGCACCTGGGGGATGGCTAGCGTCACCTGACCCTCCCCGGCCGCCACCGGCGCCACGCGCCACCCGAGCTCCAGCCCGTCCTCGAGGAGCACGCTGCACGCCACCCGGTCCGGAAGGCCCCGCAGGCGCAGCTGAACCCGCAACCGTCCATCCCAGGCCACCAGCACCGGCTCCAGCGGGGGCGGAGGTGCATGCGGGTCGGAGTCCAGCGCCTGCTGCACGGCGTGCACCGCCTCGGCGGGCGGGCGGCGCAGGTGGCCGGTCACATCCCAGTAGGCCCGTTGAATGCCGAGGGCCTTCCGCCTCCCCTTCCGGTGCACTTCAGCTCACCCCAGCAGGGTGGACACGAGGGCGAGGTGATCCGCGAGATCCCGGAGGATCAGGAAGTTCTGGCGCACGTGTTCGCGGGCGTTCTCGCCCATTTGCCGCGCCAGGTCCGGGTTGTTCAGCAGGTACCGAATCCGGAACGCCAGGCCCTCCACCGAGTTCACGGTGTACCCCGTAACTCCATAGACGATCCGACGATGACAACGGCCCGGAACCCCGCCGACACCAGCTGTTCCGTCCACGCTACAAGAGTCCTTACAATCTGCGCAGAACAACACCGCCTGGCACCGCACAAGGTCCCGGTCTGCGTGGATTCCCTTACGTCTTTACGTTCCCCCGCCGGTCCTGCGGCGCCGCCGCCGGCGGCGGCGCTTACCCGGTTGTGGCGCGGGCTCCTCCGGGCCGGGGACCTCGGTCGGCGGTGCGGGCGTCTCCGGAGCCGATGGGCTGCTGGCGTCGGGAGTGGGCTTGGCCTTCATCAGTCGGATCTCCTCCGCCACCCGCTCCCGCTCCGCGCTCCACCGCATGCGGTCGAGGGTGTGCTCCACCTCCTGCACGGCCACCAACCGCACCGCGCCCTCGTCCAGCATCTCGATCCCGGGATCCAGCTCCACCGTGTACCGGACGTGGCAGCCCTCCTCCGCAGGCTCCACCTCCAGGGACGCCGCGTAGTGCAACAACGTCCCGTAGGCCTGCCGCCAGCGCACGGCCCGGCCTGGCTCCACCTCCGCGCGCACCACCGCCTCCACCGGAAGGCCAGCCAGGAACCCGCGCAGCCGCAGGGTGCGCTGGGCGCCGCGCCGCTGCACGGGGTCGCACCGGAGCCACAGGTTAGACCACCGCGGCAGGTGTTCCAGCCGGCTGGCCATCCCGTACGCGGTGGCGGCCGGCACCCGGAACACCCTCTGCGCGGTCACCACAACGCCGCGCCGGACGACTTCTGGAGAAGGTGCAGCCGGCGCGGACGCGAACCGGGGCCTGCGCCGGCGCCGCCGGCGCCGGTCGTCCATCACGCCCTGGGGCCGAGCTCGTCCCGGGCACGCCGCGCTCCCTCCACCATGGCCCGCAGCTTCGCCACCGTCTCCTCGATGGTGCGCGTCTTGAGGCCGCAGTCCGGCGACACGTACACCTGCCTGGGCTCGAAGACCTCCAGCGACCGCCGGATTCCGTCCAGCACTTCCTCTGGGCTCTCTGCCCGGTGGGAGTGCGCGTCCACCACGCCGAGCCCGATGTCCTTGGTGAACGGGTGCCGCCGGAAGACCTCCAGGAGTGCGAAGTCCTCGTTCTTCAGCGCCAGGTCGATCTGCTGGACAGGCAGGTCCAGCATCTTGGGGTAGATGCGCGGCACGTCCCCGTAGCAGACGTGGGTGATGGTGTAGGCGCTGAGGCCATCCACCACCACCTCCAGGGCCTCCCGGGCCAGGTCAAAGTCCTCGTCGGGCCGGGTGTGGATCGCCGGCTCGTCGATCTGGATGAACCGCGCACCCGCCCGCTCCAGGTCCACCGCCTCCTCGTGGATGGCCCGGGCCAGCTCCATCACCAGCTCCCGCCGTGTGGGGTAGTACTCGTTGAAGGACCACTCCGCGATGGTGTACGGCCCCGTGAGCATCCCTTTCACGGGCTTGCCCGTGAGGGACTGGGCGAAGCGGAACCACCCCACGGTGATGGGACCCTTGCGGCCCACGGGGCCCGTGACCACCGGCTTGGGGTAGTAGCGGTTCCCGTACGACCGCACCAAGCCCGCGATGGCGAACCCCTCCAGCTCGTCCGCAAAGTACGCCACCATGTCCCCGCGGTACATCTCGCCGTCCACGAGGACGTCCAGGCCCAGCTCCTCCTGCCGCTGGATCCACTCCCGGGTGGCCTGCTGCTCGAGTTCCCGCAGCGCTCCTCGCTCTATCTGACCCCGCAGCCACTTCCGGCGCGCCTCCAGGAGGTAGGAGGGCTTGGGGAACGAGCCGACGGTGGTGGTGGGGAACAGCGGCAGTTCACTCACCGGGTCACCTCCAGGGCCGCGCGCTTGACCTCGCTCAGGCGCACCAGCTTCGCCTTCGCGGCCCGCCGGGGCAGGAACTCCAGTCCCGCGCTGGGCCCCAGGTCCACGCGGTCCAAGGGGACGACCCGGGACAGACGGTCCAGGGCGCGCAGGACCTCGTCCACCGTCTCCAGCCGGGTGTTGCGCGCGTCCAGGAGGCCAAAGCCCAGTCGCCGGTCCGCGGGGAAGCCCTCCGCCTCAAGCGCATCCCAGTTCCGCGACCCCGCGGCGAAGTCCAGCCCGATCACGGCGAAGGGCAAGTCCGCGAACGCCGCGAGGAGCTGGCGCGCGTCGCCGAAGTACGTGTACAGGGCCACGGGGCTGCGCACGCCCTCTAGGAGAGCCGCCACCGCCTCCCGGAACATCGGCAGGTCCTCCGGATGCTGGAGGATGGCCGGTTCGTCCACCTGCACGAGGGGAGGCGATTCGGCGTCCAGGGCCCGCAGCTCCTGGTTCAAGGCCCGGGCCAGCGCCAGGACGAACTCCCCGAGGCTGCGGTAGAAGCGGTTCTGGCTCAGGCGGGCGAGCGTGTAGGGGCCCGTCACCACCGGTTTCACCGGCTTGGGGCTGTGCTGGCGCGCGAACCGGTAGTCCTCCACCGTGATGGGCTGCTGCCACGCCACCGGGCCCTCCGCCACCGGCTGCCGGTAGTACACGTTGGTGTCGAACCACCGCTGGAGGCCGTCGATGGAAAATCCCGACATCCGCCGCGCGAAGTACGTCTGGCCATCCTCCCAGCGGATCTGGCCGTCCGTGATCAGGTCCAGGCCCGCCTCCACCTGTTCCGCGATGGCCTCCCGGGTCACCTCGTCTTCCACCCTGCGGAACTCTTCTGGGGTGATCTCCCCCCGCTGCAGCTTCTCCGCAGCAGACCGCCACCGCCCAGGCGCTGGCAGGTCCGGGATCTTCGGGTAGCTCCCCACGCTGGTCGTGCGCACCGTAAGCCTCCCCTCTGCGCCGTCTTTAGAGCCTCTCTCCGCACGCGTCCAGGACGGACCTGGCCACGATCCACCGCTGAATCTCGCTCGTCCCTTCCCCGATCTCCGTGAGCTTCACGTCGCGGTAGTACCGCTCCACGGGGTAGTCCCGGATGTAGCCGTAACCGCCGTGGATCTGCAGCGCCCGGTCGGTGGCCCGGTGGGCCGCCTCGGAGGCGTACAGCTTTGCCATGCTCGCCTCCTTACGGAAGCTCTGACCCTGATCCACCAGCCAGGCGGCCCGGAGGACCAGCAGCCAGGCGGCGTCCAGCTCCACCGCGGAATCCGCGAGCATCCACTGGATGGCCTGGAACTGCGCGATGGGCTGCCCGAAGGCCACCCGTTGCTTCGCGTACTCCAGGGCCGCCTCCAACGCCGCCCGACCGATCCCCACCGCCATGGCGCCGATGCCGATCCGGCCCCGCTCCAGGACCCGCATGGCCTGGCGGTAGCCGTCCCCCTCCTCGCCGATGCGGTTCTCCTCGGGGATCTCCGCCTCCTCGAACACCACCTCCGCGGTGTCCGAGGCCCGCAGTCCCAGCTTATCCTCCTTCTTGCCCACCCGCAGCCCCGCGGTGTCCCGCTCCACCACGAAGGCGCTGATGCCTTCCCTCCCCTCGCCCGTGCGGGCCAGCACCACGTACACCCCCGCCACCGACCCCTGCGTGACGAACACCTTGGTCCCTGTGAGCGCGTACCGGTCCCCCCGGCGCTCCGCTCGGGTCTGGATGGCCGCGGCGTCGCTCCCCGCGTGGGGCTCCGTGAGGCACCAGGCGCCCAGGGCCTCCCCCCGGGCCAGCTTCGGGAGGTAGCGCTCCTTCTGCTCGGGGCTCCCGAACAAGACGATGTGGCCCGCGCACAGTGCGTTGTGCGACGCCACGGTCAGGGCCAGCGCCCCGTCCGCCCAGGCGATCCGCTCGATGGCCAACGTGGCGGAGACCATGTCGAGCCCGCTGCCGCCGTAACGCTCCGGCACCACCAAGCCCAACAGACCCAGCTCAGCCAGCTGCGGCACGACCTCGTGGGGGAACGTGCCCTCCCGGTCCCACCGGGCCGCGTGCGGGCGCACTCGCTGCGCCGCGAACTCGGCCACCGCCTGGTACACCAGCCGCTGGGACTCCGTCAGCTCGAACCGCAAGATGCCCTCCTTCCGCCCCGCCGAGCTCCCCAGGGCTCATTACCCCTTCACCACCCCGATGGGCCGCATCCTGGCCACCTTGCGCGAGATCCCGGCCCCGTGGCACACCTCCACCACGTCCGCCACGTCCTTGTAAGCCTCGGAAGCTTCCTCCGCCAGCAACGAGCGGTTCTGGGCCCGGACCAGGATCCCCCGCTTCTCCAGCTGCGCGGCGATGTCCACCCCCCGCAGCTCCCGCACCGCGGCCTTGCGGCTTCGAACCCGGCCGGCCCCGTGGCAGGTGCTTCCGAAGGTCTCCTCCATGGCGCGCTCTGTGCCCAACGCCACGAAGGAGTACCGGCCCATGTCCCCCGGGATCAAAACGGGCTGGCCCACCTCCCGGTAGCGCGCGGGGATCTCCGGGTGGCCCGGCGGGAACGCTCGGGTGGCGCCCTTGCGGTGCACCACCAGCCGGACGGCCCTGCCGTCCACAGGATACGTCTCCACCTTGGCGATGTTGTGGGCCACGTCGTAGACCACCTGCAGCCCGATCTCGCGGAGGGGTCGGCTCAGGACCCTGGTGAAGGACTCCCGCACCCAGTGGGTGATCATCTGGCGGTTCGCCCAGGCGAAGTTCGCAGCACAGCACATGGCCCGGAAGTACTCCTGGCCCTCCGGCGAGGAGAAGGGGGCGCACGCCAGCTGCCGGTCGGGCAGGCTGATGCCGTACTTCTTCAGGCTCCGGTCCGCCACGCGCAGGTAGTCGTCGCACACCTGGTAGCCGAGCCCGCGGGAGCCCGTGTGGATGAACACCACCACCTGACCCGAAAACAGGCCCAGCACCTCCGCGGCCCGACCGTCGTACACCTCCTCCACCACCTGAACCTCCAGGAAGTGGTTGCCCGACCCCAACGTGCCGATCTGGTCTTTCCCTCGCTCCTTCGCCCGGGGGCTCACTGCGCCGGGGTCCGCCTCCCGGAGCTCGCCACCGGCCTCGATGACCTCCAGATCCGCGGGGGTGCCGAAACCCCGTTCCACCGCCCAACGGGCACCGCCCCGCAGCACGTCCTCCACTTCCCGCAGGGATACCCGCACCTTCCCGGTGCTCCCAACCCCGGAGGGAACGTTGCGGAACAGCTCCTCCACCAGCTCCCGGAGCTTCGGCCGGACGTCCTCCTCGCTCAGGTCGGTGCGGAGCAGGCGCACGCCGCAGTTGATGTCGTACCCCACGCCGCCCGGCGAGATGACGCCGTCATCTGCCCGCAGGGCTGCCACGCCGCCCACGGGGAAGCCATACCCCCAGTGGATGTCCGGCATGGCCAGCGAGTACCGGACGATGCCGGGCAGGGTGGCTACGTTGGCCACCTGCTCCAGCGCCTGGTCCTGCCCGATCTGGCGCAGCATCGCCTCGTCGGCGTACACGAGCCCAGGTACCCGCATCCCCGGCTTGTAGTCTTGCGGGATCTCCCACCGGTAGTCGTCGATCTTGCGCAGCACTCGGGTCCAGGCGGTCGCCATAGCCACACCTCCCTGCCTTCCCACGGTCAAAGAAATGGCCCCCCACCTCCGTGAGGGGCCGCGGCCGCTCTAGCCCGCGGGCGGCGTCAGAACGGGACGGCTTCCACAGCCTTGACCTCCGGGACTTCTTCCCGGATCATGCGCTCGACGCCCGCCTGAAGGGTCATCAGCGAGTACATGCAGCCCACGCAGGCCCCCGCGAGGCGGATCTGGACCACCCCGTCCGCTACGTCCACCAGCTCGATGTCCCCGCCGTCCGCCTGGATGTAGGGACGGATGGCTTCCAGCACCCGCTCCACGCGAGCCCGGACGTCCAGCTCCTGGGTCGCCGCCTCACTCATCGCCGCCTCCTCCGCCCACGGGCGCCTCCTCGCACGGCTGCGCCTCGCCCTGGTCCTCCGCCGTCTTGAAGGAGTGCCCGCAACCACAGGTGGCCACCGCCCGCGGGTTGTAGACCGCGAACCCCTCGCCCACGGGCGTGCGGCGGTAGTCGATCTGGGCGCCGTCCATGACTCGGCGGGTCAGGGGGTCCACCACCAGCCGGATCCCGTGCTGCTCCAGCACTTCGTCATCGGCCTCCATCCGGTCGTCGAACCCCATGCCGTAGGTGAAACCCTCGCAGCCGCCCTTCTGGACGAACAGCCGCAGGTACACCCCACCCGGCTGGTCCGCCATGAGCTCCCGGATCTTCTCCGCCGCCGCCTGCGTCAACGTGATCATCGCTGAATCGATTGTAGGTGGACTGGCGGGGGGTGTCAAACGCCCGATCGCCCCGGCTCGCTTGGCCGTCCCCCCGCGCTATGCTACAATCCGGGCTGATCTTCCAGGCGGCGGGTGCTCCGCGGGCCGCGGTGAGGAGGTCGGCGAGCGTGAAGCAGGCGGTGGAAGTTGCCTCTGGGCTCTTCAAAGTGTTCACCGAAACGCTCCAGATTCACAGCCGGGAACGGTTCGAGGTCCAGAACATCACCGAGCTGGTGCGGTCTCTGCCGGCCCTGGCGGAGGTCACCCACGGGGTGGTCTACCTGCAGTCCCTGCACACCACCACGGCCCTGTTCCTCAACGAGTTCCAGGACGCGCTGTTGCAGGACGTGCGGGAGCTCCTGCGCCGGCTGGTGTCCGAGACGGAGCGCTACCTGCACAACGATCCGGCCCACTCCGACTGCGACCGCGGGAACGCGACCTCACACCTGCGGTCCCTGCTCCTGGGGAATAGCATCACCATCCCCATCCGGGAGGGCAAGCTGCTCTTGGGCCGGTTCCAGAGCGTGATCTTCGCGGAGCTGGACGGACCTCAGGCCCGCTCCATCGTCGCGCACGTGATGGGCGTCTGAGCTGGCTCAGGCCCGGGCCGCCTCCTCCTGGCGGTCCGGGAGGCCCGAACGGACCGGCTTCCCCGCCGCCTGCCAGGCGAAGATGCCGCCCGCAAGATTCAGGACCCGGTCGTATCCCCGCTCCCGCAGCCACTGGGTCACCTTGCCGCTGCGCTGCCCGGACGCGCAGTAGATGATGGCGGTGCGGTCCCGGGGGATCTCCCCGTACCGCGCCTCCACCTCACCCATGGGGATCCAGCGCATCCCTTCAATGTGGGCCTGCGCCACCTCCCACGCCTCCCGCACGTCCACCAGCACCGCACCCTGCGCCAGCAGGGCGTCCACCTCGGCCACGGTGACCTCCGCGGGCCTGGCCTGGGCGGCCTCGGGCTCCAGCCGGGCCGTGGGGACGCCGCAGAACGCCTCGTAGTCGATGAGCTCCCGGATGGTGGGCCGGTCGCCGCACACGGGGCAGTCGGGGTTGCGCGACCACCGGACGAAGCGGATCTCGGCGGTCAGGGCGTCGAACAGCATCATTCGGTTGGCCAGGGTCTCGCCCACACCCAGGAGGATCTTGATGGCCTCCAGCGCCTGGTGGGTGCCCAAGAAACCCGCCACCGCACCCACGATGCCCGCCTCCGCGCACGAAGGGACGGCCCCGGGCGGCGGGGGGCTCGGGAACAGGCAACGGTAGCAGCCCCGACCGGGAAGGAAGGTGGTGGCCTGGCCTTCCCACCTCAGGATGGCGGCGTCCACCAGCGGCTTTCCGAGCAGGACGCAGGCGTCGTTCACCAGGTAGCGGGTCGGGAAGTTGTCGCAGCCGTTCACCACAACGTCGTACTGCGACAGGATCTCCAGGGCGTTCTGTGAGGTCAGGGCCGTCTGGTGGGTGATGACCTCCACGTCGGGGTTGATGTCCTCCAGGGTCCGGCGGGCCGACTGGGTCTTGGGGCGACCCACGTCGTGGGTGAAGTGCAGGATCTGCCGCTGGAGGTTCGTGAGATCGACCCGGTCTCCGTCCACGATCCCCAGGGTGCCCACCCCGGCCGCGGCCAGGTACAGGGCCGCGGGGGAGCCCAGCCCGCCTGCACCCACCACGAGCACCCGGCTTTCGAGGAGCTTGCGCTGCCCCGCCACCCCCACCTCCTCGAGGAGGATCTGGCGGGAGTAGCGCTCCAGCTGTTCTTCGGTCAGCACACGTGTTGTCGCCATGGGCGTTCCCCCAAACTCCTACGCACCTTATCTGTTATCTCCGGATTGTTTCTGAAGGCAAAGTCGCGGGGGTCCCTCCCCGGAGCGAGGTTACCCCCGCCGGGGACAGATGCACTCGCGGGGTTTGCAGCGGCCCTTCATGTCCGCTAGAAGCGTACCTGAGCCCCGCACCCGTGTCAAACCGCCCTGGGGTCTCTGCTACAATGGCCGCGGAGCGCGCGGGCAACGGGAGGCGCCATGGACCTGTACGACATCACCATCATCGGAGCGGGGCCCACAGGCCTGTACGCGGCCTACTACGCGGGCTTTCGGGCGCTGCGGACCAAGATCGTGGACAGTCAGTCGGACCTGGGAGGACAGGTCACCGCCCTGTACCCGGACAAGTACATCTACGACGTGGCCGGGTTCCCCAAAATCCTGGGCAAGGATCTGATCCGCAACCAGGTGGAGCAGGCGATGCAGTACGAGCCCACGGTGGTCCTCAACGAGCGGGTGGACCGCCTGGAGCGCCTTGGGGACGGGAACTACCGTCTGGTCACGCACACGGGCCAGGAGCATTTTACCCGGGTCGTGTTGATCACCGCGGGGATCGGCGCCTTCACCCCCAAAAAGTACAACCGGCCCGAGCTGGACCGCTACGAAGGAAGAGGGTTGCACTTCGCGGTGCGCAACCGGGAGGACTTCCGAGACCGGCGGGTCCTGGTGGTGGGGGGAGGCGACAGCGCCCTGGACTGGGCGCTGAACCTCCTGCCCCTGGTGCGGGAACTCA
>JBEQAH010000002.1:0-34743 GCA_041640435.1 bacterium
GCCCGAATGGACGTGGACGCCGCCATCCTGTTCAGCGACCTGCTGGTCCCGTTGTGGGGCATGGGGCTGGATTTCCAGGTGGTGGAGGGCAAGGGCCCGGTGTTGGACCGGACGCTGTCCGTGGACGAGCTCGCAGCCCTGCCGGAACTGGACCTGGAGGCGGTGGCGTTCGTACCGGAGACCGTCCGCCTCCTGTGCTCCAGCCTGGACCGGCCGCTGGTGGGCTTCGCGGGGGCACCTTTCACCGTGGCGGCCTACCTGGTGGAGGGCAGACCCTCCCGGGACTGGCCGAGGACGCGGGCTTTCATTCACACTCACCCCGACGCATGGCACGCTCTCGCCTCGAAGCTGTCGTCGAACCTGGCGGCGTACCTGCGCGCGCAAGTGCAGGCAGGGGCGCACCTTGTCCAGGTCTTCGACTCGTGGGTGGGGGTCTTGAGCGCCGAGGACTTCCGCTGGGCCGTGCGGCCGTACCTGGAGCAACTGCTGGATGCTCTCTCAGGATCGGTCCGCGTGTACTTCGCCACCGGATGCGCGCACCTTCTGGGTGAGTTCTCAGGCTTGCCCGCGGAGGTGCTGGCGGTGGACTGGCGCGTGCCGCTGTTGGAGGTGGGGCACCGCGCCCCCCACAAGGTGGTACAAGGCAACCTGGACCCGGCCATGTTGTTGGCGGAACCGCGGAGGCTGTGGGAGGCAGCGGACCGGGTGGTGGACGAGGGCCTTCGGCTCCCCGGACATGTGTTCAACCTCGGCCACGGCGTGCTGCCCCAGACGGACCCGGACCGGTTGGCGCGGCTTGTGGACCGCGTGCACGAGAGGGGGAGGAGGAAGTGACGACTGCGGTGCTCCTCATGGCGTACGGCACCCCGCGGACCCTGGACGACGTGGAAGCGTACTTCACCCACATCCGGCGCGGGCGCCGACCCTCCGCGGAGGAGGTGGAATCCTTGCGCGAGCGCTACCGCCGCATCGGCGGCACCTCACCCTTGCGCGAGATCACGGAGGCGCAGGCCCGCGGGCTAGAGGCCGCACTGGACCGCAAGGCCCCGGGTCGGTTCCGCGTGTACCTGGCGATGAAGCACAGCGAGCCCTTTGTGTCCGACGTGGCCCGGCAGCTGGTCTCCGAGGGGTGGAGGCAGGTGGTGGCGCTGGTGCTCGCGCCCCACGAGTCCCGGATGATCGTGGACGAGTATCTGGAGTACGCGCACCCCGAGTTCGACCGAGCGCGGGGCCTGGATCTGCGGGTCGTCCGCTCGTGGCATCGCAATCCCGGCTACCTGGCTGCGGTGGAGCGGCGGGTGCGCGCCGCCCTCCTGACGTTCCCCGACCCTCGCCCGGAGGCCATCGAGGTGCTGTTCACCGCCCACAGCCTCCCCGAGCGCATCCTGGAGTGGGACGACCCCTATCCGAAACAGCTGCGGGAGACCGGGGAGGTGCTCGCGGCCCGACTGTCGCTCGCCCGCTGGCGGGTGTGCTACCAGAGCGCGGGACACACGCCGTTCCCGTGGCTGGGCCCGGACATCCTGGAGGTCCTGGAAGAGCTGGCCACCTCCCGCACCCGGCAGGTACTGGCGGTGCCCATAGGGTTCACCGCGGACCACCTGGAGGTCCTCTACGACCTGGACATCGAGGCCGCAGAGCGCGCTCAGGCCCTGGGGCTGGTGTTCCGCCGCGCGGAGTCGTTGAACGCAGATCCGCAGTTCCTGGAGGGCTTGGCGGACGAGGTCACCCGCGCCGTAGAGTAGTTCTCAGTCGCCCGGGTCTGCGGCCCACGTCTCCCGGGCTCGCAGGACGCGTCCGGGAGGGAACCACCGCACCGAAACCAGTGCCAGCAAGCTCAACCCCAGGGACGCCGCGAACACCGTCCCCATCGCGTCCGCGAGGTGCGTGCGCATGACCTCCAGCGACGGCCCGGCTCCCTCCGACGGGAGGACGGGGTCCAGCAACCGCGCCAGCTCCTCTGCTCTTACGCCTGCGGCCTGCAGCCGCCAGAGGAGCACGCCGCCCAGCGCGCTCACGCCCACCGCTCCCCCGACGCTCCGGAAGAACAGGGTGAGGGAGGTGGCCACGCCGCGCTCCCCGTACGCCACCGAGTCCTGCACGCTGAGGACCGTCACCAACACCACCAGGCCCATGCCGGTCCCGAGCAGCGCCGTCGCCACCCACAGCCACCCCTCGGGCGTGGCCGGCCCCAACCGGGTGAGCAGGGCGAACCCGGTCGCCAGCACCACGACCCCGCCGTATGCGACGAGCCGGAACCCAAGGCGCAGCGCAAGCCTGCCGCCGAAGGTGCTGGAGAGGCTCCAGGCGAGCATGAGCGGGGTGAGGGCAACGCCCGCTTCCGTGGGCGCCCCGCCTCGCACGCCCTGGACGAACAGAGGAACGTAGTAGAGGCTACCGAACAGGGCGGCCCCCACGAGGAATCCGGTGACGGATGTGGCGCTCACGAGCCGGTTTGCGAACAGCCAGAGGGGAACGAGCGGGTTCTGGACCCGACGTTCCCACCACAGGAAGGCGGCGGCGAGCCCCAGGCCGGAGATCATCAGCCCCAGCTGCGGACGCACACCCTCAAGGCTGTACAGGACCAGCGCCACCGAGGCCACGAGGAGAGCTGCGCCCACAGCGTCCACCGAGCCTTCCGCCCGGACCACTTTCTCCCGGTACGCCCGCGCCACCACCCACAGGGCCGCCATCCCCACGGGGAGGTTGAGGTAAAAGATCCACCGCCACGACCAGGCGTCCACGATGAACCCGCCCAGGAGCGGCCCGATCACGCTGGCGACGCCCCACATGCCGCTGAACAGACCTTGCACCCGAGCCCGCTCCTCCAGGGTGTACAGGTCACCCACGATGGTGATGGCCACGGGTAGAAGCGCACCGCCCCCGACCCCTTGCAGCGCGCGGAACAGCACCAGCTGCGGCATGGAGGCCGCGGCGCCGCAAAGAACCGAACCGACCAGGAATGCGGCGATGCCGAACAGGTAGACCCGGCGGCGGCCGTACCGATCCGCGAGCCCGCCGAACACCGGGCTTGCGGCCGTCAGGGTGAGGGAGTAGGCGGCCGCCACCCACGGGTACAGCTCCAGGCCGCCGAGGGTGTGAGCGATGGTGGGAAGCGCGGTGGCCACCACGGTGGTGTCCAGCGCCGCGAGGAACATGCCCAGCATCACCGCCAGGGTCACCACGCGCCGCTGTTGCCTGTCCACCGCGACCTCCTGCTGGACCGTACAATCGAAGGCAGGGCCTTTGCCCCATTCTCTCAAGACGAAACGCACCCGTGGGGGGCCATATGCCGGAGCGCCTTGACCGTTCCATCCTGGCGGTACCCGCCTCGGAACCCCGCAAGGTGGCTAGAGCGGTGGCCAGTGAGGCAGACGCGGTGTTCCTGGACCTGGAGGACGCGGTCCCGCCGGAGCACAAGGAGACCGCCCGCCGCGAGGCCGCCCGGGCCCTGCGCGACCTGGATTGGGGGGGCAAGACCCGCATGGTGCGCATCAACGCCCTCGACACGCCTTGGGCGCACCGGGACGTCGTCGAGGTCTGTGAGGGCTCCCGGGGCTGCCTGGACTGCGTGGTGGTCCCGAAGGTCGGTCGGCCTGAGGAGGTCGCCTTCGTGGACATCCTTCTCGCACAGGTGGAGGCGGGCCTCGGTCTGTCACGCCGCGTCCGCATCCACGCGCTGGTGGAGTCTGCGGAGGGGCTGGCCAACGTGGACCGGATCGCCGCAGCGAGTCCGCGTCTGGAGGCGTTGAGCTTCGGGCCCGGAGACTTCGCCGCCTCTTTGGGGATGCCCGCCTCCGCCATCGGAACCCCCGACGCGTGGGACGAGCTGTACCCGGGCCACCGGTGGCATTACGCCATGCAGCGGGTCCTGGTGGCGGCGCGCGCGCACGGTCTGCGCGCCTACGACGGACCTTCGGCGGAGTTCCGCGACCTTGAAGCTTTCCGCAGGCTGTCCTTGGTCGCGCGGGCCCTGGGGTTCGACGGCAAGTGGTGCATCCACCCTGCGCAGATCCCCGTGGTGCACGAGGTCTTCTCGCCCACGCCCCAGGAGCTGGCGTGGGCGCAGCGGGTGGTGGCTGCCTACGAGGCGGCGCTGGCGGAAGGGCGGGGAGCCATCACCGTGGATGGCAAGATGGTGGACGCGGCTTCCCTGCGCATGGCCCGCGCCACCCTCGCCCGGAGCCGCGATCCCTAACCTGCGAGCGGACGGGCAGAAGCCGCGCCCGCGGACCGGAGGGGTTCGCCCGCATACGCGCGGTCCAGGACCTCTACGGTGTGCAGGACCGGCAGCGGCTGGCCCAGCGCCCGCAGGTGCGCCTCCAGCTGCACCATGCACCCCACGTTTCCGGTGACTACGGCGTCTGCGCCTGTGCGGAGGATCGCCTGCGCCTTGCGCCGTCCCAGCTCTGCGGCCACCTCCGGGTGCTCAAGGTTGTACGTGCCGGCGGACCCGCAGCAGATGTCCCCGTCCGGGACGTCGACCAGCTCCAAGTTGGCGATCGACCGCAGCAGCCTTCGCGGGGCCTCTCGCACCCCCTGGGCGTGGGCGAGGTGGCAGGCGTCGTGGTAGGCGACCCGCACGCGCGCCGGAAGTGCTGGAGGCGGAGCCAGTAGACCCACCTGGTCCAGGAACTCGCTCACGTCGCGGGTGCGCCCGGCCAGCTTCCGGGCCAGCTCTTCCTCGGCCTGCCCCGCGAACAGCAGCCCGTATTCCCGCATGGCAGACCCGCAGCCTGCGGCGTTGGTTAGCACCGCGTCCAGAGAATCGTCGAACGCCCGTAGGTTTCGAGCCGCGAGCCGCCGCGCCAGGCGGCCTTCCCCAGCGTGCATGGCCAGGGCGCCGCAGCAGCCCTGGCCCGGCGGGACCACCACCTGCACACCGTTGCGGCCCAGCACCCGCACGGTGGCCGAGTGAATCGTGGGCCGCAGAACGCGCTGCACGCAGCCCTCCAGCAGCGCCACCCGCGCCCGGACCTGCCCGGCCGCAGGCGCTGCGGCCGGCAGGACTTCTCGGCCTGGCAGGCGCTCGGGCAAGAGCGTCGCCAGGGTGCCGAGGCGTCCGGGCAGGCGTTGCAGCACCGGACGCAGCTGCCGTCCAAGCACGAGAGCCCACCGGAAGCGCCCCGGGTACGGCAGGGTACTCAACACCAGCCATCGCAGCAGCCGGTCCGCCATCGGTCGACGGCGGTGCCCTTCGGCGTGCTCCCGGAACGGGGTGAGCAGCTCTCCGTAGGCCACTCCAGAAGGGCACGCGCTCACGCAGCTCAGGCAACCCAGGCATCGGTCCACAAACGGCACCGCCTCCTGTAGCGGCAGCTCGCCCTCCAGCGCCTGCTTCATCAGGAAGATGCGGCCGCGCGGCGAATCCATCTCCTCCCCGAGCACGCGGTAGGTCGGACAGGCCGGCAGGCAGAACCCGCAGTGCACGCACGCCTCCACCGCCCTGGCCATGGCCGCTCCCGCGTGGCCGTAGCGCTCTACGGGGATCCGGTGCTGCACGGCTCGATCCTCCCCAGCCGGCCTGCGGGATCCAGGGCGTGCTTCACCCGGACGCCGAACGGGTTCGCTTCCCAGCGGCCGAGGGCCACCGGGCCCGGGGGGCCAAGCAGCCGCAGGCCCCGCAGGCCCAGCTCGGCCAGGGTTTTACCCAGAAGACCTGGATCTCCCGGCCAGCCCACCCACGCCACGTTGCCGCCGGCGGAGTAGCGGCGTACGCTTTCGGCACCCGCGAGTTTCGACTCCAGCTCGGCCACGCGCCGCGGGGTCGTGGGCACTTTAACGAGGGACCAGCCCGCGGGAAGCCAGGTGAACTCGCGGGCCCCCTCCCACACGGCCGCGTCCTCTTCCACCAGCTCCACCTCACCGCCCAGGAACGCCCGCAGCCGGTCCACCCGCGCGAGCAGGGATTCCCGGAGCCCCGCCACCCGGACCCAAAGGGTGGATGGGGGGGCGAGGTCTACGGCTTCTAAGTCGAAGGCGCTGGTGGCCAGGGCACACATGGTCTCAAGGGCCTCGCGCAAGCCGCGCCGACGGACTCTCAGGGTCGCGTGGGCGGGGGGTCGGGGGAATACCTTGAACGACAGCTCCACCAGCACCCCGAGTGTACCGAGGCTCCCCACGAAGAGCTTGGGGAAGTCGAACCCGGCGGCGTTCTTCACCACTTTCCCACCGGCCCGGATCAGGCGCCCATCACCGTCCACGAACCGGCACCCCAGGACGAAGTCGCGCACCCCCCCGTACCTGTAGCGGCACGGCCCGCTGAGGCCGCTCGCCACGGTGCCGCCGAGCGTGGCGCCCGCCGCCGCCAGCGGCGGGTCGAACGGGAGGTACTGACCGTGCTGCCCAAGAAGCGCCTCCACCTGGCGGACCGGGGTCCCGGCAAGCGCGGTGAACGTGAACTCGCTGGGGTCGTAGTCCACTACACCTCTGAGCCCAGAAAGGTCCAGGATGACCCCGTCCATCGGGGCCAGGGCTGTCTTCGTCCCCCCGCCGCGGGTCCGTACAGCCGCATGCTCCCGGACGGCGGCCGCCACGGCCTCGGGACGGTCCACCGACACCACGACGCCCGCCACGATGTCAGGCACTCGCCGCGGCCGACGCCGGCGTGGGACGGCTGGTGGGGAAGACCTTGCCGCGGTTGGCGATCTCGAGCGGGTCCACCGCGCGCCGGAGCCGGCGCATGGCCTCCACGTCCGCCTCGCCGAACATCTCCACCAGGTACTCCCGCTTCTCCATGCCGACCCCGTGCTCTCCCGTGATGGAGCCGCCCAGGCGGATGCACAGTCGCAGGATTTCCCCGGCCAGCGCCTCCGCGCGCTCCAGTTCACCGGGCCTGCGGCCGTCGTAGAGGATGAGCGGGTGCAGGTTGCCGTCGCCCGCGTGGAACACGTTGGCCACCCGCAGCCCGTAGTGCCGGCTCAGCCGCTCGATCTCCGCGAGGGCGGTGCCCAACTGGCTGCGCGGCACCACACCGTCCTGCACCAGGTAGTCCGGGCTCAGCCGGCCGACGGAGGAGAACGCGCCCTTGCGGCCCTTCCAGATGCGCTGCCGCTCCGCCTCGTCCCGCGCCTGCCGCACCTCGTACGCGCCCGAGGATTGCACCACCGCCAGCAATCGCTCCAGCTCCGCTTCGACCTCGGGCTCCTCACCTTCCAGCTCCACGATGAGCAGGGCCGCGGCGTCCTGGGGGTAGCCCGCATGCACCGCAGCCTCCGCAGCCTCGATGCTCAGCCGGTCCATGATCTCCAAAGCTCCCGGGAGCAGCCCTGAAGCCACCACCTGCGCCACCGCGTCGCCCGCAGCTTGCAGGCTACGGTAAGCGGCGAGCACTGTCCGGTACGCCTCGGGCCGCGGGACTAGGCGCAGGGTGATCTCCAGCGCGATCCCCAGCAGGCCCTCGGATCCCACGAACAGCCCCACTAGGTCCGGACCCACCGCCTCCAAGCTGTCGCCGCCCAGGCGTGTCACCTCGCCATCGGGCAGCACCACCTCCAGCCCCAGCACGTGGTTGGCGGTCATGCCGTACTTCAGACAGTGGGCGCCGCCGGAGTTGAACGCCACATTCCCGCCGATGGTGCACACCGGCTGGCTGCTGGGGTCGGGTGCGTAGTACAGGCCGTAGGGCGCGGCGGCGCGTGACACATCGAGGTTCACCACCCCCGGCTCCACCACCGCCACCCGCTCCTCCGGATCCAGCCGCAGGATCCGGTTCATCCGGTTCAGCGCGATCACCACCCCGCCGGGGACTGGCAGCGACCCCCCCGAGAGACTCGTCCCGCTCCCCCGTGCCACGAACGGCACCCCGTGGCGGTGGCACCACCGAACGGTGGCCACCACCTCTTCCCGCCGCTCTGCGAGGACCACAGCTGCGGGGCGAGACCGGAACGCGGTGAGGGCGTCGGACTCGTACGGGGCCAGCTCGCCGGGACGGGTCAGGATCCGGTCCCGCGGCACGATCCCGCGCAGGCCTTCTACCACCTGCTCCGAATGCACCGTACCTCCCGAAGGACTGCTCGCGCGCAGCACTCGACGCCTAGTCGACCCGGTCGTACGCGAGCAGGGTCAAAAACTCAACGAACTCCTCCCCCAGGACCAGCGCGTCCAGCACCTCCGCGGCCTCCCGAACCCTGCCACCCCCTCCGAGCCGCCCGAGCTCCTGATCGCGCATCCCGCGGTACAAGTCCGCGTCAACCTTCCTCCCGTCCTCCATCTTCGCACCGTGGCGGATCCACTGCCACAGCTGTGCGCGGCAGATCTCGGCGGTGGCCGCGTCCTCCATGAGGTTGTAGATGGCGGCGGCTCCCGTACCCTGAAGCCAGGCGTCCAGGTACTGCAGCGCCACGCTCACGTTGTTCCGGACACCCGCTTCCGTGACCTGACCGCCGGGCACTCGGATGTCCAGCAGGTGGCTTGCCAGCACCTGCACATCCTCGCGCAGCCGGTGCTTCTGATGGGGGCGATCCCCCAGCACCCGGTCGAAGGGCTCCCGCGCCACAGCCACTAGGTCCGGATGCGCCACCCAGGTGCCGTCGAAGCCGTCTCCGGCCTCCCGTTCCTTATCCTCCCGGACCTTGGCGAACGCCCGCTCGTTCACTTTCGGGTCCTTGCGGCTGGGGATGAAGGCCGCCATACCCCCGATGGCGTGGGCGCCGCGGCGGTGGCAGGTCTTCACCAGCAGCTCCGTGTACGCCCGCATGAAGGGGACCGTCATGGTCACCTGCGCCCGGTCCGGCAGCACGAAATCCGGCCGGTGCCGGAACTTCTTGATGACGCTGAAGATGTAGTCCCAACGGCCCGCGTTCAGGCCCGAGGCGTGGTCCCGAAGCTCGTACAGGATCTCGTCCATCTCGAAGGCGGCCAGGATTGTCTCCACCAACACCGTGGCGCGCACGGTCCCCCGCGGGATTCCCAGGGCGTCCTGCGCGTACTGGAACACGTGGTTCCACAGGCGCGCCTCCAGGTAACCCTCCAGCTTCGGGATGTAGAAGTACGGCCCCGTTCCCCGCTCCAACAGGGCCCGCGCGTTGTGGAAGAAGTACAGGCCGAAGTCGAACAGGGAGGCGGACACCGGCTCCCCGTCTACCCGCACGTGCCGCTCCACCAGGTGCCAGCCCCGCGGCCGGACCAGGAGGGTGGCGGTCTGCTCGGCGAGCCGGTACTGCTTCCCCTCCGGACTCGTGTACTCGAGGGTGCGGCGCACCGCGTCTATGAGGTTCTTCTGCCCCACCACCACGTTGGCCCACGTAGGCGACAGAGCGTCCTCAAAGTCGGCCATGAACACCTGAGCCCCGGAGTTGAGGGCGTTGATCATCATCTTGCGGTCCACGGGACCCGTGATCTCCACCCGTCGGTCCTCCAGATCCCGCGGCGCCGGCGCCACCTTCCAGTCCGACTCCCGGACCCACTTGGTCTCGGGGAGGAAGTCCGGCATGGCTCCCGCGAACAACTCCACCTGTCGCTGCGCACGCCGTTCCAGCAAGGCCCGCCGCTCGGACCGGAACTCCCGGTGCAGCCCCGCCACGAACGTCAGAGCTTCAGAGGTCAACACTTCCGCCTGCACCGGGCCCGCGTTCCCCTGTACCTCTACGCCCTCTAGCGCTACATCCACGGCTCTCACCTCCGTCCCGCCGCCACAGTATCCGCGGCCGCGGGGGGTGTCAATGTGCGGAAGTTTTTTTTACAATGTGAAAACAATGGCGAAAGTCAGCCTTCTCCGGGGCACGCAGGGGGCCACCCAGGTCCGCACGCTCCTTCGAGGGCTCGCCCTCCTCGAGGCCCTCGCCCAAACCCCCGACCTCACCCTCTCCGAGGTGGCCCGCCGCGTCCGCCTTCCCGTGAGCACCACCTACCGGATGCTGGAGACCCTGCGGCGCCGCGGGTTCGTTCACCTCTCCGGGGCGAGCCGATACCGCGTGGGGCTGCGCGCCTTCGAGGTGGGTATGGGCTTCCTCAACGGCCAGCGGCTCCCGGAGGTCGCCCGGCCGGCCATGGTGGATCTGGTGAACCGGGTGAACGAGACGGCCAACCTCGCAATGCGGGATGGCTGGGAAGCGGTGTACGTGCTGCAGGTAGAGAGCCGCCAGATGCTCCGGCTGTTCGCACACCCCGGCGCGCGACACCCCCTACACTGCACCGGCGTCGGGAAGATCCTCCTGGCGTGGGAGCCTGAAGACCAGGTGCGCGCATTTCTGGAGAGCGCCCCGCTCCTGCGCTTCACGCCCCGCACCCTCACCGATCCCGAGGCCATCCTGCGGGAACTTCGCAGCGTCCGCACCCGGGGCTACGCGGTGGACCGCGAGGAGCGAGAAAGGGGGGTCCGGTGCGTGGCGGCTCCGGTCCGGGACAGCCAGGGCCGGGTGGTGGCGGCTCTATCCGTGTCCGCACCCGCAACCCGCCTGCCGCATCGCCGGATCCCGGAGGTGGCCGGGGCGGTCCTGGAAACGGCCGCGGAGATCAGCCGCCAACTGGTCTTCTCCTAGCCCCTTTCCGCAAGGTGGAAGCGATTCCGAACAGAAGGAAATGCCGGCCGCCCCCGCGAAGCCGACGACCTGCCCGGGCGGTGTCCAGCTCTCGCTGGGACCGGAGGGGAACCCGGATCCGACCAGAGCGGACACCACGGGTAGACCCGATGGGGCAACAGGAGGGGGGTATGGGCAATCGCGCAAAGAACAACCAGCGGTCCCGCCGCATCTCGCGGCGAACTTTTTTGAAGTCCGCGGTGGTGGTGGGAGCGGGCGCCGCCACCGGCGTCTTTCCCCGGGTTCGCGTGGCCCGGGCGCAGGCTCCCGTGGTGTGGAAGATCCAGTCCACCTGGCCTTCCCGGGACATCTTCCACGAGACCGTCGTCAGCCTCGCCCAGCGAGTCAACGAGATGTCGGGCGGCCGGCTGCGGTTCGACGTCCTCCCCGCGGGTGCCGTGGTCCCCGCGTTTGAGGTCCTGGACGCCGTCAATCGAGGAGTCCTCGACGGCGGCCACGGCGTGCCCGCCTACTGGTTCGGCAAGCACGTAGCCGCGAGCCTGTTCGGTACCGGGCCCTCTTTCGGCATGGATGCGGTAGACCTGCTGGCCTGGTTCTACCACGGCGGTGGGTTCAACTTGTACCAGAACCTCTTGCAGAACGAGCTCAAGATGAACGTGGTCTCCTTCCTCCATGGACCCATCCCCACCCAACCCCTCGGCTGGTTCCGCACTCCGGTGCTCCGGCCGGAGCAGCTCCGGCGCACCAAGTACCGTACCGTGGGGCTATCCGCGGAGCTGTTCAAGGAGCTGGGAGCCAGCGTGGTCATCCTCCCCGGTGGAGAGATCGTCCCGGCCCTGGAGCGGGGGGTGATCGACGGCGCCGAGTTTAACAACCCGACCTCTGACAAGCTGCTCGGCTTCCCCGACGTCCGCAAGGTGTACATGTTGCAGAGCTACCACCAGCCCGTGGAATGTCTGGAGATCCTCTTCAACAAGAGCAAGTGGGACGCTCTCCCCGCGGATCTCAAGGCCATCGTGCGGAACGCGATCCTGGCTGAGAGCGCCGACTTCCAGCACAAGATGATCGACCGGAACAGCCGGGATCTGGAAGAGTTGGAGTCCCAGCGCAACGTCCGCGTCTACGTGACCCCGCGCCCCGTCCTCGAAGCGCAGCTGAAGGCTTGGGACACCATCATCGATCGCCACAGCAAAGCGAACCCGGTCTTCGCCCGGATCATTCAAAGCCAGCGGGCTTGGGCCCGTCGGGTGGTCTCCTGGAAGCTTCGCACCTACGTGGACAACCGGCCCGCCTTCGAGCACTGGTTCCGGAAGCGCTGATCCGCCGCCCGGGGAGGGTGCCACCTGTCGGCCCTCCCCGGGCCTCAAGGGGAGGCCACCGTGGAAGCCTGGATCGCGCGGATCTCCAAATTTTCTCACCTCGTCGCCGTGCTGGCCGCGTGGATGATCATCCCCCTCACCTTTGCCATGGTGTACGAGGTGTTCGCTCGGTACTTCTTCAGCGCTCCCACCACCTGGGCCTTCGATACCACGGTCATGCTCTACGGCGCTTACTTCATGCTGGGTTCGGCGTACACCCTCGCCCGGGACGCTCACGTCCGTGGCGACGTCTTCTACCGGCACTTCCCCCCGCGCACCCAAGCGCTGATTGACCTCGTCCTCTACCTTCTCATCTTCTTTCCGGCCATGTACGCCCTGGCGCACGCCGGGTGGTCGTACTTCTGGCAGTCCTTCCTGGTGCGGGAGACCTCGCCCTTCAGCCCCTACGGCCGGCCCATCTATCCCCTGAAGTTTGTTATCCCTCTCACAGCTGCTCTGCTGACCATCCAGGGCATCGCCCAAGTGCTCCGATGCCTGGTGGCCATCCGGACGAACCGCTGGCCTGGCGAGCCGGTGGAGCACGAGGTGGTGGCGTGAACCCCGAGACCCTCGGCGTCCTTCAGCTGCTCCTCTTGACCCTGGCCATCTTCATCGGTTTCCCCACTGCCTTCACGCTCCTGGGGCTGGGACTGGTGTTCGGCACTTTGGGCCTCGGCTGGGGGCCCGAGCTATTCAACCTCATGGCCATCCGCACCTTCCAGGTGATGACCAACGACGTCTTGATCTCCGTCGTGCTGTTCGTATTCATGGGGTACGTCCTGGAGCGGTCTGGCGTGATGGATCGCCTGTTCCACGCCCTTCTGGTAGCGGCGGGGCCCCTGCCCGGGTCCCTGGCTCTGGCCACGGTTATCACCTGCACCATCTTCGCCATGGCCACGGGCATCATCGGGGCCTCGGTGACCATCATGGGTCTGCTGGCTCTGCCCCCGATGCTGCGCCTGGGCTACGACAAACGGCTCGCCACGGGGGTCGTGGCGGCCGGGGGCACGTTAGGGATCCTGATCCCCCCCAGCGTACTGCTGATCCTGTACGCGGCCAACGCGGGAATTTCCATCGTCAAGCTCTACGTGGCCGCCTTCGTGCCCGGCTTCCTCCTGGCGGCCACGTACGTGGTTTACATCCTGGTCCGGTCCCTGCTCCGCCCCGACCTCAGCCCGCCCCTGCCAAAAGAGGAGCGCACCTACCGACCTCTGCAGATCCTCGGCATGCTGGCCGCGGGTGTGCTTCCCCTGGCGTTGCTCATCGTGGCGGTGTTGGGATCCATCGTAGCGGGTCTGGCAGCACCCACAGAAGCTGCCGCCATGGGAGCGCTCGGAGCGCTCCTTCTGAGTGCCGCGTATCGCCGGTTAAGCTGGCAGACCCTCCGTGACGCCGTGTACCACTCCCTGCGGACCTCCAGCACCGTCCTGTTCCTGTTCGTGGGCAGTAACATCTTCTCCGCGGTCTTTGCCCGCCTGGGCGGTGCTCGGGTGATCGAGGAATTCATCGCTGGGCTCGGGCTCACCAGTCACCAGTTCCTGTGGCTGATGCTGGCCGTGGTGTTCCTCTTGGGTTGGCCTCTGGAGTGGACGGAAATCATCATCATCTTCATGCCTTTGTTCTGGCCGTTGGCCCAAAGTTACAACATCGATCCGGTGTGGCTGGGGACCCTGGTCGCGGTGAACCTGCAGACGGCCTTCTTGAGCCCTCCCGTGGCCATGGCGGCCTTCTACATCAAGGGGGTGGCCCCGCCCGGGGTCCTGCTGTCCGACATCTGGCGGGGCATGATGCCCTTCCTGGTCATCCAGGTGGGGGTCTTGCTGCTGATCTATTTCTTCCCCCAGTTGGCCCTGTGGCTCCCCAGCGTCTGGATCCGGTAGCCGGGAGGCTCTCAGTCTCCTACCTACCCCCTACCTCGCCGTGCACCTCCACCGGCTCTCGCACCGGCCCCCGCGCCTCCACCGGCGCCGCGGGTGCTTCCCTCAGGAAGCCCGCCGCCTGCTCCGGCGGCACCGCGTTGATGTAAAAGCCCGTGCCCCACTCGAAGCCGGCCACGGAGGTCAGTCGGGGCATGATCTCAATGTGCCAGTGATACAGATGCTCCGGGACGGCCGCATACGGGGCACTGTGAACGATAAAGTTGTACGGCGGGTTCTCCAGGGCCACGTGGAGCTTGTGCAGCGTGGTCCGAAGCGCGTCCGCCAGCGCGGGGAGCTCCTCGTCGCTCAACCCTCCGAAGGAGGCCTGATGGAACTTGGGCAGCACCCAGGTCTCGAAGGGGAAGCGGGAGGCGTAGGGTTCGTACACCACAAACGCGTCGTTCTCGTAGACCACTCGCTCGCCACGCCGCATCTCCTCCGCGGCCACCTCACAGTACAGACACCGGGCGTACTCGGCGAAGTACCGCCGCGCCACCTCCAGCTCTTCCTCCACCCGGCGGGGGAGCACCGGCAGCGCGATGAGTTGCGAGTGGGGATGGGAAAGGCTCGCCCCGGCGGTGCGCCCGTGGTTGCGGAACAGCAACGCGTACTGGAACCGCGGGTCTCGGTCCAGGTCCACGTAGCGCTCCCGATAGGCCCGCAGGACGTCCGCCACGTGGTCGGGCGGCATCAGACCCAAGTGGGTGTCGTGCTCCGGGGTCTCTATGATGACCTCGTGCGCCCCTACGGCGTCCATGCGCTCGAACAGCGGCGCGCCCTCCGCCGCCAGCTCCCCCTCGATCCGCAGGGCCGGGTACTTGTTGGGCACCACCCGCACCCGCCACCCTGGTCCATCCCGGCCGCCCTCCTCCCGGAGGGCGTAAATCTCCGGGGGCGTCTCGTGTTCCCGACCCGCGCAGAACGGGCAGCGTTCGCGGTCCCAGGCCAAGGGTTCTCGCCCCTTGATGAAGTCCGTGGGTCGCGCGGCGCGCTCGGTGGCGATGATCACCCACCGTCCCGACACCACGTCCCGTCTGAGTTCTGGCATGACTCCTCCGTCGCAGGGAACACCGTCAAGAGGGTACCGCACGGCGCTTGGCCAGGGCCAGCCGGTACAGCTCAAGGTAGCGGCCTGCCGCGCGGTGCCACGAGAAGTCCGCAGCCATGCCCGCACGGACCAGCCGCTCCCAGGTCTGGCCGTCCCGGTAAGCGACCAGGGCCCGCGCGATCGCCCCCCACAGGGCGTCGGGCGTGTACGCGTCGAACACGAATCCGTTCGCTTCGCCTCGGGCCAGAGCTTCCGGGGTCGCGTCTACCACGCTGTCCGCAAGCCCTCCGGTCCGCCGAACGACGGGGACAGTCCCGTATCGGAGGCTGTACAGCTGGTTCAGGCCAGACGGTTCGTAGCGGGAAGGCATCAGGAAGGCGTCTGACCCCGCCTCGATCCAGTGTGCCAGACGTTCGTCGAACCCGATGCGCACTGCGACTGAACCCGGATGGGCTCGTGCAGCCCCCAGGAGGGTTTCCTCCCTCTGGGGATCGCCGGTCCCCAGCACCGCGAGCTGCGCCCGCGCCTGGACTATGCGCTCCACACATGCGACCACGAGGTCCACGCCCTTCTGCTCCACAAGCCGCGACACCATCCCGAACAAAAGCGCCTGCGGCTCTGTCCGCAGGCCCATCTCGCTCTGTAGTGCGGCCTTGCACACCGCTTTCCCCGACAGGTCCTGCGGACCGTACCGCGCGGGGATCCAGGGATCGTTCCTCGGATCCCAGACGGAGTAATCGACCCCGTTCAGGATCCCGTACAGATCCGCGGAACGCTCTCGCAGCACGCCCTCGAGACCGCAGCCGAACTCTTCTGTCTGGATCTCCCGCGCGTAGGTCTCGCTGACGGTGTTCAGTACATCCGCGAACACCAGTCCGCCCTTCAGCAGGTTGATGCGGCCCCAGAACTCGAGGTGACGGGGGGTGAACAGATCCACCGGGAGGTCCAGTACGGGGAATTGGTCACTGGGAAACAGGCCCTGGTAAGCGAGGTTGTGCACGGTCAGCACCGTACCCGCGCGGTCCCACTGTGCAGTCTCGGCGACGCGCATGTACACGGGCACCAGGGCGGTCTGCCAGTCGTTGCAGTGCACTACATCGGGCTCCCAACCGCATGTTCGGACCCAACGGAGGACGGCACGGCAGAGAAACGAGAACCGCTCCAGGTTGTCCGGGTAATCCTCACCGCGTTCGCCGTACAACCCGGGCCGATCGAAGTACCGCGGTTGGTCGATGAACCACACCTGGGGACCCGCGGAGAGCCCTGACGAGTATACCGTCGCAACCTTCACCCCGCCCGGACCGGAAACGTCGCATACGCCCGCGGGCTCAAGCGCCCAGCCACCCTGCCGGACGTGACGATACAGCGGCGTCGCCACACGGATATCCGCCCCACGGTCGGCCAAAGCCGCTGGGAGCGCGCCGCTCACGTCCGCGAGCCCGCCCGTCTTCGAGAACGGACTCACCTCGGATGTCACGAACAGCACACGCACCCACGCCACCCGTACAAAAGCCTAACTCCGCCGCACCGCCACCCGCTGTGCGCGTTCTCACCGGGTTTAAAACGCAAATTACTTGACAGCCCGCAGGACACGCGTGGAACATGCGAGCAAGAACGCGCTTGCCGCACGCTTCGCGGGCCACTCGTTAAGCTCGACGATGCCAGCGATCGTCGGCAGCTAGGTTGTCGTGCACGGGTCACCGAACCCGCGCAACGGTGTGTATACCCGGAGTGGTCTCCACGTAGACCCTCCGACTTTCGCGCAGATCTTAGAGCAACTTGCGTGCCGCGTCAAGTAAAGTTCGTCTAGGTCATTGTAACGTCCGATTGTAACGTCCGTGGGCGTCTGAACGCCTGCGGTCTCCGGGAAACCAACACGAAGGAAGGAGGAGTTGCGATGAACAAGTGGGGCAAGCTGGCGCTGCTGCTGTCTACCCTGGCTTCGCTGCTGCTGACCGCCGCCGCCTCAGGGAAGTGGGGCTAACGGCCTTGCAGGCAATTCGAGCCTAAATTTACGATTCCCGTCCGCTAAGGCATGCTTTTTGCTCCTCCGGACAGAAGGAGGGCGGGCATGCCTCTATCTTTCTGGTTGGTCATTGCACTCGGCCTCGGGCTCTGCCTGACCGCAGCGGCTCACTCCGTTTTTGCGCTCAGCAATAGCGCGGGTCAGCTGTCGCCGCTGCACGCCGCTGCTCTCATGGCCGTCACATTTCTGGCCATTGTATTGGAACTCCGCCCCACCCGCCTCCACGTTGGCCGCGAAATCATCGAGGTAACGCTAACCTCCGCACTGGCGTTGCCTCTCCTCCTCCTTGCAGGCTGGCCCTATGCCGTCGCCGTTCACATGTTCGCTACTGCCGCATCCGACCTTCAGGTACGTAAGGCCTGGTACAAGGTTCTGTACAACGCAGGAAATCTTGGGTGGTCGCTGTGGCTTGCCGGCAACCTCTACACGTTTCTCACCTCTGGCCGCGCGTTCAACGAGGGCATGCCGACCACGTTGGCCGCGTCTGTGCTCGCCGGGCTCGTATTCACCGCGAGCAACACGTTCCTTGTAGCTCTTCCGGTGGCTGCGGTCCAGGGCCTTCCGTATCGTGCCGTCTTCGTCCCGTACTTCCGGGCGGTGAGCCCCTTCTTCGCGGGAGTCACCTCCCTCTCAGTGGCCATAGCCTCTCTCTGGCACATCCACCCTCTCGCGGCCACCCTCCTCCTCCCCGGGCTGATCACCACCAAACTCGCCTACGAAAACTATGTTCGCCTCCGGGAGGAGACCGACAACTTTCTCCACGCCCTCGCGGATGCGGTGGACCTCCGCGATCCGTACACCGCCTGCCACTCCGCCCGGGTGTCCGAACTCTGTCGGGCCCTGGGGGAGCGGCTAGCCCTGCAGGGCGAGGCTCTGTGGCGCCTCCAGGCGATCGCCCGGGTACACGACGTGGGCAAGATCGTAGTCCCCGACTCCCTCCTGCTCAAGTCCGGCACCCTGACCCCGCAGGAACACGACCAGATCAAGGGACACGTGGAGGCCGGAGTGCGGATCCTGGAACACGTTAGCTTATACCGGGATTCCCTGGAGATCCTCGCCCAGCACCACGAGAGGCTGGACGGGTCCGGGTACCCGCGCGGTCTCCGGGGCGACGAGATCATCCTCCCTGCCCGAATCCTCGCCGTGGCCGACGCGTACGACGCGATGACCACCGACCGACCGTACAGAAGGGCGCGAACCCCCGAGGACGCCGTGCGCGAGCTCTACCGCCTCGCTGGTAAGGAGTATGATCTGAACGTGGTCCGGGCCCTGGAGGACGAGCTGATCGCCCGCGGTATCCTTAAGGAGCCCGTGGTGCCCGCGGCCTTGGAGGCCACGCGGCAGGAGGCGGAAGCGGAAGCGCATGCTGCTGCTCGTACCGCTCGGGTTGTCCGTCTGCCTCGGGTGGACTCGGGGCGGAAGTCTCCGTAACCTCCTTTCGGCAGATCTCCGCCATCCGTGGATCCCCCTTCTCTCCCTGGGCCTTCAGCTCGCCATCTTCGAGCCCACGGGGCCCGTGCCGCTCCTCCGCGGCCACGAACTCGCTGTCCACGTGGCCTCCTATGCGGTCCTCGGCACTTTCCTGTGGTTGAACCGCCACCTCCCCGGGATGGCGCTCCTGGCCGCGGGCTTTGCTTGCAACGCCGTCGCCATCGTGGCCAACGGGGGCCTCATGCCCGCCTCCGAAGAAGCCCTCCGAGCCGCGGGCCGGTGGGCTTTGATGCAAGAGGCAGGCCTCGCACACAACAACTCCACCGTCATCGGACCGCAGACGAAGCTGTGGTTCCTCGGCGACGTGTTCGCGCTGCCTCAGGGCTTACCCCTCGCGAACGTCTTCAGCGTGGGCGACGTGTTGCTGGCGCTCGGTGCGCTGGCCCTCGTCCCGCCCCTCATGGGTGCGCGGCCCTTTGAACCTCGAGAAGCCACAGCAGCCGCCGCCACGGTCGGGTTCCTCCTGGGCCTGCTGGTAGGGACGGTGCGGGTGCCCGCAGCCCTCCGTGAGGGCGCAGAGGCTCGGGCCGTCAGCTCCTCCGAGGGCACCCTCCCGCCCCTCGCAACGCAGCGTTCCCCAGGACCGATCCAACCCACGCCAACTCCAGCCTCAGGCGGGTACACGGTTCAGGTGGGAGCCTTCCGGCAGCGCGTAAACGCGCAAGCCATGGCTCGCCAGCTCCGCGCGCAGGGCTACGACGCGCGGCTGGTGTCCGGTTCGCTGGTTCGCGTGTGGATAGGATTCTTCCCAGATCAACTCGCTGCCCGGCAGATGGCTCAGAAACTCGCCCGCGCTGGCTACCCTTCCTTCGTTCGCCGTGCGCCCGAGCGGGTCAACGCGCGAGCACCAGCACCAGGTCGTTGACGTTGGTGCCGGTGGGCCCTGTCCGCACCAGGTCGTCCAAGGAGTCGAAGAAGGCGTAGGAGTCGTTCTCGTCGAGAAGCCGGCGCGGGTCTAAGCCGAGATGCCGAGCCCGCTTCACCGTGAAGCCGTCTGCTAGGGCACCCGCGGCGTCCGTGGGGCCGTCCCGCCCGTCGGTGGCGAAAGCGGCCACGAGGAGCCCGGGCAGCCCTTCGATCCCGAGCGCAGCGGCAAGGGCCAGTTCCTGGTTGCGGCCCCCGCGTCCCTGGCCCCGCACGGTGACCGTGGTCTCCCCGCCGAGCACGAGACACGCGGGCTTCGGCACGGGGCGGCTTCGCTGCGCCTCCTCGCGTGCCAGGCCCGCTACCACACGGCCCACCTCCCGCGCCTCGCCCTCGAGGGACGTAGTCAGGACGGCGACTCGATAGCCGAGGCGGCCTGCCTCCTGCGCCGCGGCTTCCACGGCCTGCGCCAAGCCCGCCACCACGTGTACCGCCACCCGTTGGAACACGGGATCCCCGGGTTTCGGTGTCTCCGGCAGCTCACCCGCTGCTCCGCGCTGAAGGTGGTCGCGCACCCGCGCGGGCACTCGCTCCAAGAGCTCATACCGCTTCAGGACGCCAAGGGCGTCCACGTACGTGGTCGGGTCGGGGCTGAGCGGCCCGGAGGCGATGGCGTCCAGACGGTCACCCACCACGTCGCTCACCACGAGCGCCACGACCCGTGCGGGGTGAGCCGCCTGGGCGAGCCGGCCGCCCTTGAGCCCCGACAGGTGCTTGCGGACGATGTTGATCTCGACGATGGTGGCACCGCTGCGGAGCAGGAGGTCGGTTGTCAGGACCTTGTCCTGCAGGGTCAAACCCTCGGCGGGCAGGGGGAGGAGGGCAGAGCCGCCTCCCGAGATCAAGCACACCACGAGATCCCGCTCCCCCGCACCCCGCAGTAGATTGACCACCCGGCGTGCCGCCGCCTCCCCGTCGGACCCTGGAAGGGGGTGCGAAGCCTCTACTACTTCCAGCTGCGCCAGGCGCTCCCCAGTCCCATGGGGCGTGACCACAAGGCCACCCGAGATCCGGTCGCCCAAGCGCCTCTCGACCGCCCGGGCCATAGCTACGGAAGCCTTCCCGTACGCTACGACCCAGATCCGGTCCACTTCACGCCAGGGTAGCTCTTGCGCGCCCACCCGCAACCCGTAATGGCCCACCGACAGGTGGCGAAGCACTGCCTCCTCTGGGTCCACGGCCCGCAGCGCAGCCCGAAAGATCGTCAGGGCCTCCTGCCGCAGCTCCGACGCCTCCGCGTCCACCTGCTCCTAAACCCCCGCCACCTCGTACGAGGGCAACCCACCGGGTTGTCCTCGAGGAGGCCTTTCCCTAGGGCTCCCGTGGACCCCAGCACCTAGCCGCGATCCCACGCAGCCACCAACCTCGGTTTCTCATCCTCGAAAGCCTCTGCTTGCCGCTCCACCAGGCTCTCGGCCTGTCGGCTGTCGAGCGGTTCGGCCTGCTGCACGAAGGCCGCGACCCTCCCGAAGTACAGGGGAACGAGCGCAGCGAGCACCGCGTCCGGGTCCATGTCCTCCCGGTGGAAGGCAACGGCGAAGTCGTACACGGCGCGCGCCCACACCCCCTCGGTGAGCTCTGCGGCGGGGCCGTCCTCCCGCGCACGCACTACGCGTTCGTACACGTCCAAGCCCAGAACCTTCTGCCACGTGGCTGCGTGCACTTCAAACCCTTCTCGGAACCTCCGCAGCAGGGAGGGTATCGTGACGTGCACAGGTTCGGGCTCGCCTTCCACTGGATCTCCCACTGCGCGTGCCGGCTGGCTTCCGCGGACTTGTCGCCACCGCGATGGGTACACCGCCAGCAGCGAGAACAGCGTGCCCACCACCTGCTGGAACATGGGCCCTAAGTGCGCCGCGGGGTCCTTGGCGTCGTGCACCTTCGGCCCCAGGCGCGCCTGAACCACCCGCAGCCCCTCGCAGATCACGGTGGTGGTCATCCAGATGTCAATCCCAAACCGCGCCACGTCGCTCTCCCACACGGGTTTGGGGAGCAAGCGGGCCACCGCGGCCGCCGACACCCCGAAATCACCCCCGATGGGCTGGCGCACCCGCAATCCGTACAGCGCCCGCGTCATGGGGTACGCCAGGGTGTTGGTGATGGTCCCGTCGTACTTGTGCCGCAAGTACAGCGGCGCCACGTAGTCCGCCTCCCCCGCCAGCACGGGCCCCGCCAGCCGCTCCACCCACCAAGGTTCTACGGAGCGCAGGTCGGCGTCCAAGGTCACACACACCCGGGCACCCACGATCTGCGCGGCCTCCAACACCGCCCGCACCGCGCTGCCCTTTCCGGGGATCCCCTGGTACCGCGTGCACACCACCGTCACCGCGCCCGGCACCGCTGCGCTGGCCGCGGCTTGCGGAGTCCCGTCCGTGGATCCACCGTCCGCGTTCACCAACACCGCCCGCGCGCCGGGGAACCGGCGTGCTCCCTCCGCGGCCTGCTGGACCACGTACCCGATGGTCCCCGCATTCTGGTAGCTGGGAATGCCCACCACCAGGTCCGCACCCCGCAGGGCCCGCAGCTCCCGGCGCGCCTCGGCAGGGAGCGCGCTCAACGCCTTCCCACCTCCCAAGGCAGGGGAACCCGCGCGCCCTGGTTTGGCCGGACCACCTGCACTCCGGCCGCGATGCCGCGTCGGGTCAACGCCTCGGCCACCGTGTCCCGCGCCAGAGGAGCCAGGTTATTCACCTCGCTCACGTGCAGGAGGACGAACTGCTGCGGCCGCCCGGCGTGGAGCCGCACCGCCGCGGAGGCGGCGCCGTCGTTGCTCAGGTGGCCCGTGCGACTGAGGATCCGGTTCTTGACGAACCACGGGTAAGGGCTGACCCCGAGCAGGCGCAGGTCGTAGTTGGCCTCCAGCAGGATCACGTGGCTGCCTGCCCCGCGTTCCACCAGCGGCTCGCCCACGTCGCCGAGGTCGGTGGCAACCACCACGCGTACCCCGCACGCCTCGAGGACAAACGCCACGGGGTCCGCGGCATCGTGCCGCACGGGGACGGCCTCCACGGACCAGGGGCCGACCCGAAACGGCCGGAGGTTTCTAAACGGCTCACCCCGTGACGGTTCGACGCCACACGCGCGGAGCGTGGCCTCGTTGGCCAGCACGGGGACCCCGAGGGCCCGCGACAGGGCTGCTGCGCCCCGGGCGTGGTCGTCGTGCTCATGGGTGAGGAGCACCGCGCGCAGCGCGGCCGCGCTGTGGCCTAGCTCCTGCGCCCGGCGCAACAGAGCCTCGGACGAGAGCCCCGCGTCCACCAGCAGCGCCTCCCCCGAGGCTTCCAGCCACACCGCGTTGCCGCCGCTGCCCGAGGCGAGCACCGAAATCCGCACCGGCACGCTCACCCTGTGATTCTACCGCGGATGCGCCGGGTGCCAGCTCCCGATGAGAGCAGCCGAAGCTGAGGGGCCCTTCCCCATCGACACGCAACACCCTCACTCCGGGGCGGGGTCACTCACCCCGGCCAGCTCCCTTACGAGGGGGATGAGTCGTTCCCGGGTCAGCCGCTCCCACCCGAAGAGGTCCCGCACCCGGCGGCGTAGGCGGCTCGCCCGTTCCTCCCGAAGCGCCCGCAGCACCAGGTCCGCCACCGCTTCCGGAGTCTCCCCGGGTGCGACGAAGTGGGCATTCTCCCCCGCCACCTCCACAAGGGCCGGGATGCGGGTGCAGAACACGGGTACGCGGAGAAGCCCTGCCTCGGCCACCGGCAACCCGAACCCCTCCCACGTGCTGGTGATTAGCACGCCGTCGCACGCTAAGTACAGCTGGCCCACGGTGCGAAGCGAGCAGCGTATCCCCCGTTCGGCCAAGAACACCACGTGTTCCTCCACCCCGAGGGATCGTCGGAGCGCCTGGAGCTCCGCCAGATAGCGGGTGTTGGTAGGGGTGTGGGCCCCCAGGGGTCCCGTGACCACCACGAGGGGCCGGCAGCCCCGCGCCCGCAAAGCTGCGCCCACCCGCACTGCCAGGTCCAGGTTCTTCCGCCGCGTGATGCGCACCGGGACGAGAAGCACCGGGTCGTAGGCGTCCCACGATAGCGCCTCTAACACGCGACGGGCCTGGCTTCCGAGGATTTCCAGGGAGTCCAGCGACGTCCCCGGCGGGATCACGGTGACGTCGGACTCCGCCAGCCCCAGGTGCCGCGCCAGCGAACCCCGTACCGCCTCCGTGATGGCCACGTAGGTGACCTCCGGGCGTGCGGTTCGCAGCAGGGCCCGGATCGGACCGTCCGGGATGGATGCCAGTTCTGTAGGGGTGTCCCACGCTACGTCATGGGTCCAGGCCACCCACCGGCACCCCAATCCGCGGTCCACCAGACGGTGGAGAGCCCACAGGAACGGCAGGTTTTTGGCCATGGTGAAGGCGTTGTGCACCACGCACACGCTGCCGGACAGAATCCCAGCGAGCTCGTCTGCAATGCGCTCCCCCAGCTCCTGCACCAGCGTTGAGTCTCCGCGCTTGAGGGCGGCGTGAGTGGCGCGGACCTCGGGATGCCGCCCGTACAGGAGGGGGATGAGGATGGTGCGCGGGCCGCGGCCCCGCCCGGCCACCACCCAGGTGTCGTAGCCCGCCTTCCGGAGCAGGCGCGCTTGCGTGCCCACGACGGATTCCACGCCCCCGACTACGGGGGGCGCGGTGTAGTGCAGTAAGAAAATCCGTAGCGCCATCGCCCCACTGATCCTTTCCCGCTACTCAAGCGGGATCCCTGGCGACCGCGGGAGGTCTTTCTTTGGCTGACTTCGTGTGGATGGTCCTCGCGGCCTGCGCCGCGGGCGCGGTCAACAGCGTCGCCGGGGTCAGGACGCCCATCTCGTGCCGCATCCTGGCGGCAGCGGTGGGGTGCCACGGCCCTGCAGTTCATTGTCGGGTCTCTTAGTCGGCTACTAGGGCGCCGCGCAACGGCCGCGTCACGCTCGCCGTGTGGGGGCTCGAGGACATCCAGACACATGGGCCGGGGCCAACGGCCTCGCGCCGGCGTAGTTCTTTGCATCGCAGGCTGTCCTCCGGCTGCAAGCCCCGTGGCTGGCAGTCCGCGCCGTGGGGGGGCTGCGCCGCCACTCTCGTGGCCCGGGCCGCGGTTCAAGGCGGCGGCGCAGCGGTTCCCCGTGGCCGTGGCGGTCGTGGCCGCCTCGATCCTGCTGCTGCGACGCTGAGTTTCCGGCCACACCGCGTGCGAATCGGGTCACAGGGCCCCTCTGGCCTCCCCGGGGCCCGGGGTGCTAAGATATGGCCTAGCGGGCGGGTGTAGCTCAGGGGTAGAGCATCGGCTTCCCAAGCCGAGGGCCGCGGGTTCGAATCCCGTCGCCCGCTCCAGAAACGCGAGACCTCTGTGCCTGCAGCCGAGGAGAATTTTGCCCGTCATTCCTTCGGGTTGGCGTGCGGCTAGCCAACTTGTGGAGAGACGGGAGCTCGGACCATCCGCCCTCAGTGGCGCGGACCAAAGCCATCTTCTCCGCCGCCCCTTCGAAGAAGTAACCCGATCCCCCCTCCCCCACGATGCGCAGGAGTCTGGGCCCATCTAAGACCCGGATCCCGGCCAGCACGTGCACGCCGCGATCAAAGAACGGCACTGGCCATAGGGCTGTGGTGGGACCCGCCAGGACCACCCGGCGGGCGCCACGGGCGGCTGCCAGGAGGAGGTCTATCCCGCCCTCCACCAGGGCCGAGCCCGTGATGAGGACCACCGTTGCGGCGCGGAGCGTTTGCTCGGACTGGTCGGGCGCTCGCCAGAAGGGTTTCTCGTCGTCCCGCAGCGCCTCCGGGTGAGCATCGACCACCGTGAGATCTGCCACGCGACCTTTCAGGGCCCGCAGGAAAGGGGAGAAGGCTCCCACCATGGCGACGCGATCCTCCGGGCGAATCTCCGCCGCCTCCAGGGCGTCCAAACCGCAACGCAGGGAGCCGCCGGGCACCCCAAATCGATCCAAGGCTAGGGAGGACAGGGCGTTGAGAGTCGCTATCCCCACCGCCCGCCTCAAAGGTACCGGTGACATAGCGTACTCCACCAGGGCCCACACCGGCAGACCTGCGAGCTTGCCCGCCGGCGGGGCCAATGCCGCCGATCGGGGGCAACACACCGTGTCTACCAGACCCCTCGGAGTGAAGGCCACACCCACGTGTCCGGTGGAGAGCTGCACCGCGGTGTAGAAGACGCCGATTCGTACGTCGTGCGCACTGAGCTCCCGGTCCGGGATGCGAAACCGGAGATCTTCCCACCACGCCCGAACGAGCGGAACTTCGCGCTCCACGGAGTCCCTCCCTGATTCCCTCAACTTTGCGTTTACCATAAGGTTTTGGCGCGCTGCTCCGGAGGCGAGAGGGTCTCTGTGCGCTTCTTCTGGGGATGACTTGCGGTGTCAAGCGTCGGCCCAAGCATCACGACCGCGAACAGCAAGCCTTGCCCGGACTCCGTGGGTGCCGTATAGAATCGAACCAGCTCCGGGCGCAACTCCCCAGCCCATACACACTCCGGAGGCAGGCTTGGGAAGGCTGGTTGGCAAGGTGGTGTGGATCACCGGGGCGGCGCACGGGATCGGGCTTGCCACCCTGCAGCGCTGCCTGCCCGAGAGCGCACGCGTGGTGGCCTCCGACGTGGACGGGGAGGCCCTGACACGTCACGTGCCCGCCGGGTCGGAGGTGGTCCGCCTTGGGGCGGACGTCACAGACCCGGCGAGCTGCCGCGAGGCTGTCCAACTAGCCCGACAGAGGTGGGGCCGCTTGGACGGGCTGGCCCACTACGCGGGCATCACCCGAGACAACTTTCACCGGCACCTCTCCGTGGAGGACTTCGAGACCGCACCTTTGGCGCGCGCAGGGCGACCCGAGGAGGTGGCGGCGGTCTGCGCGTTCCTGCTCTCCGACGAGGCCAGCTTCGTCACCGGTCAAGTGATCTTTGTGGACGGCGGGCGGTCCGTGGGAGCTGCCCCCGCATAAGGAGGTGTCCCCGTGCCCCTGTTCTTCGAGGACCTGGCGGAGGGGGTGGCCTTCGAAACGGGCCGCCGCACGGTGACGGAGGCGGATGTGGTGAACTTCGCGGGTTTATCGGGCGACTTCAACCCGCTTCACGTGGACGCGCTCCACGCGGCCACCACTCCCTTCGGCCGACCGGTGGCGCACGGTCTGCTGGTACTTTCCATGGTCTCCGGCCTGCGGCAGCGCACCGGGATCTTCGACGGGAGCTTGGTGGCCTTCCTGGAGATCCGATCGTGGCGGTTCCTGCGGCCGGTGTTCCCGTGCGATACCCTCCGTGCCCGGGCAGAGGTCATCCAGCGCCGCGAGACGAAGGATCCGACCCGGGGCGTGGTGGTGCAGCGGGTGGAGGTGTTCAACCAGCACGACGAACCGGTGCAGGCGGGTGAGTTCGTGCTCCTGGTGCGTCGCAAGACTGCTGAGGCCACAGCGGGATAGGAGGAGCGCGGCGTGCACGCGGTGGTGCAAGCCCTCCTCCACGCCCTGGGGTCGGACCGGGTCTCCACCGTGGAGTCGGTGCTGGACCAGCACGGCGGGGACGAGGGCTACCCCGAGCGGCGCCGGCCCCTTGCGGTGGCTTTCGCGGAGTCTACGGAGGACGTGCGGGCAACCCTGGCTGTCGCCCGCACCTTCGGAGTCCCGGTCATCCCGTACGGAGCCGGGAGCAGCCTGGAAGGCGCCCTGGTCCCGCTCGGCGAGGCCATCAGCCTGGATTTGAGCCGCATGAACCGCCTGCTGGACGTCCGCCCGCAGGACTTCCTGGCGGTGGTGGAACCCGGGCTTACGCACACCGCCCTGAACCGGGCCCTGCGCCGGTACGGGCTGTTCTTCCCCGTAGACCCGGGTGCGGACGCCTCCCTGGGTGGGATGGCGGCCACCAACGCCTCAGGGACCACCACGGTGCGCTACGGCGGCATGCGGCACAACGTCCTGGGCCTGCAGGTGGTGCTCGCGGACGGCCAGGTCCTGGAGCTGGGCCGCCCCGTGCGCAAGACCAGCTCGGGGTACGACCTGAAGGACCTGTTCATCGGTTCGGAGGGCACGCTGGGTGTGATCACGCAACTTACCCTGCGGCTGCACCCCCTGCCCGCACACGTCCACACCGCCCGGGCTTTCTTCCCCTCCGTCGAGCGGGCGTCGCAGGCTGCCTATGAGGTGATGGCGGCGGGACTTCCCGTGGCGCGCCTGGAGCTGGTGGATGACCTGAGCCTGCGCGCGCTCAACGCGTTCCTGGGGCGCGCGGACCCTGAACAGCCGGCCCTGTTCTTCGAGTTCCACTCCTCCACGGAAGCCGCCCTACAGGCGGAGGTGAAGGCCGTGGTGGATGTGTGCCGCCAGAACGGGGCCCACCAGGTGGATTCTGCGCACACCCAGGAGGAGCGCAGCGCCCTGTGGGAGGCCAGGCACAAGGCGTACTGGGCCATGACGCACGCGCACCCCGGGTGTGCCTTCCTGACCACGGACGTAGCAGTACCCCTCTCGCGGCTGCCCGAGCTGGTGGCGTTCGCCCACGGGCTGCTCCAGGAGATGGACCTGGCAGGTGGAATCGTGGGACATGTGGGGGACGGCAACTTTCACGTGCTGGTGGCCACCCCCAAGGACCGCTACGATGTCGCTGAGGCCTACAGCGAGCGTCTGGTCCGGCGCGCTCTGGAGGTGGGGGGGACGGCCACCGGAGAGCACGGTGTCGGCCTGCGCAAGCGCAAGTTCCTCGCCGCCGAACACGGCCCGGCCCTGGAATGGATGCGGCGGCTCAAGACCTTGCTGGACCCGCAGGGGCTGTTGAACCCTGGCAAGGGGCCCGCCGGAGACGTTGTCGGGGGACAGCCGCTGCGCTAGGCTAGTGGGTTGCGAATCGAACTTGTGGGAGGTGAGGCGGATGAGGCGGCTGCTGGCGGCGTTGTGCGGGGTGCTCCTCGTAGCCGGGATCGCAGCCGCGGCGGGCACGCTCGACGCGGTCCGGCAGCGGGGCGTCTTGGTGGTGGGCGTGAAGGCGGACTTTCCGCCCTTTGGGTTCGTGGACGAGCGAGCCCAGCTCCAGGGCTTCGACATCGATCTGAGCCGCGAGATCGCCCGCATCATCCTCGGCAGCCCCGACCGGGTGCGCCTGGTGACGGTGACCTCCGCGAACCGAATCCCCATGCTGCAAACGGCGCAGATCGACGCGGTGGTGGCCACCATGACCATCACCCGGGCCCGCAAACAGGTGGTGGACTTTAGCGTTCCGTACTTCTGCTCGGGACACTTGATCCTGGTCCGGCGGGACAACACCACCATTACCAGGTTCACCGACCTGAACGGGAAGCGGGTGGCGACGGTGCAAGGATCCACAGGCGACCGGGTCGTGGCCGCCTTGGCGCCGCAGGCGCAGCGCATCACCTTCGGCCAGAACTCTGAGGCCCTCCTGGCTCTCAAGGACGGCCGCGCGGAGGCGTTCGTGCAGGATGACGTGCTGCTGCTGGCCTTCGCCAAGCAGGACAGCACGCTGAAGGTGGTGGGCTGGCCGCCGCAGATGCCCGGGCCCTACGGGATCGGCGTCCGCAAGGGCGACACCGACCTGCTGGCAGCCATCAACGTGGCCCTGGCCCGGCTCCGCGCCCAGGGGGTCCACGGCAAGCTCGTGGCCAAGTGGTTCGGGGAGGTGGCGAACCAGCTCCTCCCGGCGAACAAGTGCCCCCTGGAGCTCACCCTTTAGCCGCGGCTTCCCACGACCATGCCGGGCCCCGCGCAGTTCTGGTTGGAGTCCCTGCCGGCCCTGCTGCGCGGGGCGCTTTTGACCCTCCAGGTGTCGGGGCTCTCCATCGTCCTGGCGAGCCTGCTGGGTGTGGCCGTGGCCGCCTGCCGGACCGCACCTGTGCCCTTGCTCCGCTGGGCTGGTGCGGCCTACGTGGAAGTGTTCCGGAATACACCGCTCCTGGTGCAGATCTTCTTCGTGTTCTTCGGGCTGCCACGGCTTGGGCTGCGGCTTTCCCCCTTCCAGTCCGGGCTCGCAGCCCTTTCGCTGTACACGGCGGCGTACAACGCGGAGGTGTTCCGCGCGGGGCTGGAGGCGGTGCCCCGGGGCCTGCGGGAGGCTGCGGCCGCCCTGGGTCTGAGCCCGTGGCAGCGGTTCCGCCACGTCATCCTTCCCCTCGCTGTCCGGATCAGCCTGCCCGCCTTGGGCAACAACTTCGTCGCCCTAGTGAAGAACTCCTCACTGGTGTCCACCATCGGGATGGTGGAGCTCACCTTCGTGGCCCGGGACCTGGAAGCGTGGACGTTCCGGAGCTTCGAGGTCTACGGGGCGGCGACGCTGCTGTACCTCGGGCTCGTGCTGGCCCTGGCCTGGGGCCTGCGGGGTGTGGAGGCCCGCACCCTCGCGTACCTCCGGCCGCGGGCGAGGTGAGCCGTGCGCTGGGACGTGGTGGCGGCCAACGCGACATACCTGCTGGAGGGCCTGCGGGGCACGGTGGCGCTGGGCCTGCTGGTGATGGCCCTCGGCACCGTGCTCGGGTTTGGGGTCGGCCTCGCCCGGCTGGGCCGGGGGGTGCTGTACGCCTGCGCCACGGGGTTCGTAGAGCTGTTCCGGGACACCCCGCTCATCATGCAGATCTTCTTCATCTTCTTCGGCCTGCCCGCCCTGGGGATCCGGTTGAACCCCTTCGTGGCCGCCGCCGCGGCCATGACCTTCTTCGCCGCGGCGAACACCGCGGAGATCGTGCGGGGAGCCATCCAGTCCATCCCCCGCGGGCAGTGGGAGGCGGCGCGTTCCCTGGGCCTTTCGCCCGCACAATCCCTCCGGTGGGTTATCCTGCCCCAGGCCCTGCGCCGCATGTTGCCGCCCATGATGGGTCTGTTCACCACCCTGTTGAAGGACACGTCCCTGGCGGCCATCGTGAACGTGTTCGAGCTCACCACCGCCGGCCGGCGCGTGGTGGAGCGCACACTGGCGTCCTTTGAGATCTGGCTCGTGGTGGCCGCCCTGTACTTCCTCGTGTGCTACCCGCTCTCCGTGGCCACCCAGCGGCTGGAGCGCCGGCTCGTGGCGGAGACGGCATGACGGCGCGAGGCGACCCCATCATCCAGCTCACCGACGTGCACAAATGGTTCGGCCGGTTGCACGTGCTGCGAGGCATCGACCTGGAGGTCTGGCCCGGCGAGGTGGTGGTGGTGTGCGGACCCTCGGGGTCCGGTAAGTCTACCCTGATCCGCTGCATCAACCGGCTGGAACGGCACGACCGCGGCCGCATCGTGGTGGACGGCATCGAGCTCACCGACGACCTCCGGCACGTGGACGCGGTGCGGCGCGAGGTGGGCATGGTCTTCCAACAATTTAACCTGTTCCCCCACCTCACGGTCCTGCAGAACATCACCCTCGCCCCCACGCTGGTGCGCAAGTGGCCCCGGCAGCAGGCGGAGCGGGTGGCGCGAGAACTGCTCGAGCGGGTGGGGATCCCCGAGAAGGCCGAGAGCTACCCCTCCCAGTTGTCCGGCGGCCAGCAGCAGCGGGTCGCCATCGCTCGGGCCCTCGCCATGCAGCCCAAGATCATGCTGTTCGACGAGCCCACCTCCGCCCTGGACCCCGAGATGATCCAGGAGGTCCTGGATGTGATGCGAGACCTGGCCCGCCGGGGAATGACCATGGTGGTGGTCACCCACGAGATGGGGTTCGCCCGCGAGGTGGCCGACCGCATCGTGTTCATGGACGAGGGAACCGTGGTGGAAGCCGCACCGCCCCACGCCTTCTTCTCCAACCCCCGCCACGAGCGCACACGGGCGTTCCTCTCGAAGATCCTCCGCTAAGCGGGCCTCGTCAGCTCCGCGCCCGGGTGTGCACCACGCGCGCGAGGGAACGCTCCAGCCACGCCTCCCGACCGTCCACGCGGACCCGCACGCCGTTCTCGCTGCGCTGCACCACCTCCAGCACGACCCCGGGCCGGATTCCAAGAGCCTCCAGCGCCCGCAGCCGTGTGGGGTCTTCGTCCTCCACTTCCTGGACTTCCACCACCTCACCATCTCCCCGCTCGCTCAGCGGCACCGAAACGGCGGCCTCACCGGGCGGGATGGGCGATCCGTGCGGGTCTTGCAGCGGGAAGCCCAGCGCTTCGTCCAAGCGATCCGCGAGCTCTGCCGGGCTCAGGTGTTCCAGGCGCTCCGCCTCGGCGTGCACCTCGGCCCAAGACAGCCCGGCCTGGTCCACCAGATACCGCTCCCACAGTCGGTGCGAGCGCACCAGCTCCAGGGCCCGCGCCCGTCCGGCCTTGCTCAGAACCGCCCGGGCCCCGTCGGAGCGCACCAGCCCCTGGGCCTGAAGCGCCCGCAACAACCGACGCACCCGGCGGGCCGGAAGCCCCACGCGCTCCGACAGCTGGTCCACCGGCGCGCCCGCTTCTCCGTATGCGTAGGCGTGCTTGAGCAGGTCCTCCAGCGCCCGATCCCGGGCCAGACGACGCCGGCGCACCCATTCCCACACCACGCCCTCTCGGGGGCTCGCCAGCACCGCAACTCCAAACAGCACGGTCGCCACCAGCACCATGGTGGCACCCGACGCCACGTTCAGAAAATAGGACAGGTACAGCCCGGTGACCGTGGAGGCCACGCCCACGCCTACCGCCACCCCCAGCATGCGGGACATGCGGTCTGTGAGGAGGAACGCCACCGCGCCGGGAGTGATGAGCATGGCGACCACGAGTACGATGCCCACCGTCTGCAACGACGCCACGATGGTCATAGACAGGAGCAACATCAGGGTGTAGTGGAGGATCCCCGTGGGCAGGCCCATGGCCGCGGCGGCCACCGGGTCGAAGGTCCACAGGAGCAGTTCCTTGTACAGGAGGAACACCACCGCCAACACCACGGCGCCCGTCAGCCCGGTGATCCACAGGTCCAGGTCCGACACGCCCAGCACGTTGCCGAACAGGATGTGGAACAGGTCCACCGCCTTGCTGCGAATCCGGCTCACCAGCACGAACCCCAGCGCGAAGGCGCCCGTGAAGACGATCCCCATCGCGGAGTCCTCCTTGATCCGCGTGTGCCGCTCCACTGCGGAGATCCCCAGGGCCGTGAGGACTCCTGTGGTCACCGCGCCCACAAAGAACGGCAACCCGAGCAGGTACGCAAGGGCCACGCCCGGGAGGACCGCGTGCGAGATGGCGTCCCCCAGCAGCGCCCACCGCTTCACCAGCAGGTAGCAGCTCAGGACCGCGCAGATGGCGCCTACCAGCACCGAGGCCACGAGCGCCCTCTGCATGAACGCGTACTGCATCGGCCCCACGATCCACTCCGCCACCCAGGTCATGGGCCCACCACCATCCTCTGGTCGGCGACGTCCAGGAGGGTCAGGCGGCCTCCGTAGGTCCGCTGCAACAGCCGGGGCTGGAACACCTCCTGGGGCGGGCCGTAGGCCACCACGCGCTGGTTCAGCAGGAGCAGCCGGTCGAAGGCGGTCTGCGCCCGGCTCAGGTCGTGGGTGGCCACCACCACCGTCCGCCCTTCCTGGCGGAAGTCCTCCAGCATTCGGTAGATGGTCTCCTCCGTGGCAGCGTCCACGCCCACAAACGGCTCGTCCAGCAGCAGCAGGTCTGCCTCCTGGGCCAACGCCCGGGCCAGGAACACCCGCTGCTGCTGTCCGCCCGACAGCTGCCCGATCTGCCGCTGCGCGTACGCCTCCATGCCCACCCGCTGCAGGCACTCCCGCGCCACACCGCGGTCCTCGGGCCTCGGCCTCCGCACCCACCCCACGTGGGGGAAGCGGCCCATGAGCACCACTTCTTCCACCACCACCGGGTAGTCCCAGTCCACCTCGCTGCGCTGCGGCACGTACGCCACCCTCCGCCGCACGGCCTCGGGCGGCTCCCCGAACAGCTCCACCCGGCCCGCGTCCGGCACCAGCAGCCCCACCAGGGCGCGCAGCAGGGTAGATTTCCCGGCGCCGTTGGGCCCGATGAGGCCGACCCGCAGCCCACGTTCCACAGCCACGGTGACGTTGCGCACCGCGGGCTTGCCCCGGTACGACACGGTGAGGTTCTGCACCCGGATCGCCGGAACTTCGTTCATCGCAACGCCTCCACGATGGCCCGCACGTTGTGCCGCATCATCTTCACGTAGGTGTCCGCGTCGCTGCCGGCCGGGCCCAGGGAGTCACCATACAGCTTCCCCCCGATCCGGACCCCCGCTTCCCGCGCGACGCGCTCCATCAGCTTCGGGTTGATGGTGGTCTCCACGAACACCGCCGGGACCCCGTGCGCCCGGATCCGGTCCACCAGCCGCGCGATCTCCTGCGCGGACGGCTCGTCTTCCGTGCTGATGCCCCAGATGGTGCCCACCACCTGGAAGCCGTACCGCTGGCCGAAGTAGCGGAAGGCGTCGTGAGTGGTGACCAGCTTGCGCCGGTGCGGGGGGATCCGCGCCACCTGCTCCTTGATCCACCCGTGCAGAGCGTCCAGCTCTCCCAGGTAGCGGTTCGCGTTGCGTTCGTACGTGGCGCGTCCTGGGGGATCGAACGCCACGAGGGCATCCCGGGCGTTCTCCACGTACTTCTTGGCGAACAACGGATCCATCCACAGGTGCGGGTCCGGGTCCCCGCGGTAACGCCCCTCCCCTTGGATGGCCGGGCGCAGACCTCGGGTGAGCTCCACGGACACGCGGCGGCCCCCCGCATTCTCCAGGAGCTCCTCCAACCACTTGTCCAGGCCCAACCCGTTGTAGAACACGATCTGCGACTCCGCCACCCGCTGGACGTCCCGGGGTACGGGCTCGTAGGTGTGTGGGTCTCCGCCCACGGGGATCAGGCTCGTCACTTCCACGCGCTCGCCAGCCACGCGCGCCACAAAGTCCGCCAGGATGTTGATGGTGGCCACCGCCTTCGGCCGCCCGCCACCGGGCGCAGGCGCCGCGACGCACCCTGCGAGCAGGGACCCCACCACCACCCACGCCGCAACGGCGTGCCTCATCGCCTCACCTCCCGGACGAAGACTCCCTCCGCGGACCGCAGGGAGAGGGTGTGAGTCGCCGCTCCCGCCTGCACCGTCACCGTGCCCCGAGACCGCCGCAGTACCCGCACCTCGGCGCCGGGCAGCAGCGCCAGAGACGCCAGCCTCCGCAAGCGCGTGGGGTCGCTGTCGCTCACCCGCTCCACCCGGAAGGTGGGGCCCGGGGGCGCTTCAGAGAGCCGGGGGTGGCGCTGCTCGCGCAGCTCGCCATCCCGGCTGGGGATGGGGTCCCCGTGGGGATCGGCCTCCGGCTGCCCCAACGCCTGCGCGATGCGCTCCTCCAGGGCCTCCGAGAGCACGTGCTCCAGACGTTCCGCCTCCCGGTGCGCCTCCTCGATGGGGACCCCCAGCTTCGCGGTGAGGTACAGCTCCAGCAGCCGGTGGTGCCGGATCACCTTCAGCGCCGCCCGCTCGCCGTCTGGGGTGAGGCGAACACCCCGGTAGGGCGCGTGGCGCACGAGTCCGCGGGCGCTCATGCGGCGCAGCATCTTGGTCACCGAGGCGGGAGCCACCCGCATGAGGGACGCGATGGCGTTTGTGGACACGGGCTGGCCGG
>JBEQAH010000003.1:0-30376 GCA_041640435.1 bacterium
CGTGGCACCACCGTGGTCATGACCACCCACAACAGGACCGTGGTGGACGTCCTGCGCCGGCGCGTGGTGGAGATGAGCGAGGGCCGGATCGTGCGGGACGAAGTGCGGGGTCGTTATGCGAAACCTGGCGCCCTTCCCTGACACCCCCCGCCGGTCGCCTCCCCGTCGGGTGTCAAGCGAGCGGCGCTGGCGGGCTCGGTGGAGCGCCTGGAGCTACGGCTTGCGGGAGGGCTGGCTGGGGTTCCGGCGCAACGGGCTGATGACGGTGGCCGCGGTGAGCACCACCGCCGTGGCGTTAATGGCTCTGGCGGCGGCGCTCCTCGCGCTGTGGAACCTGCAGGGGCTGGCGGACGCGGTGGAGTCGCAGCTGGTAGCGGTGGCGTACCTGCGGGAGGGCCTTTCGCCAAGGGAGCGGCAGGCCGCGCAGCAGCGGGCGCAGTCGCTGGTAGGGGTGCGGGAGGTGCGGTTCGTGCCGCGGGATGTGGCCCTGCGCCGGCTGGAGCGGGCCCTGGGCGGAGTGGCCCTCGAGGACGTGTTGGGCTCTAACCCCCTCCCAGACACCTTGGAGGTCCGCCCCGAGCGGGCCAGCGACCTGCGCCAGCTGGCGCGGGCACTCCGTCAGATCCCGGGCGTGGTGGATGTCACCTACGGGGCGGACGTGGCGGAGCGCGTGATGGGAGCCACCGCGCTGGTCCGCTGGGGGGGTCTGGGTGGCGCCGTGGGCCTTGGGGGCGTGGCGGCGGTGGTCAGCTACAACGCCCTGCGCCTCACGATCCTGGCCCGCCGACGGGAGATCGAGATCATGCGGCTGGTGGGCGCCACGGCGTCGTTCATTCGCTGGCCGTTCCTCGTGGAGGGGACCCTGCACGGACTTGTGGGCGGGCTCGTGGCGGCTACGCTGTCCCTGGCTGGATACGCCGCGGGCACGGCCCAGCTGGTGCAGGCGTGGCCCTTCCTTCCCCTCATCCCCTGGGGCCGCGTCGCCTTACCGCTCGTGGTCGCGGTGCTCGCGGCAGGGGTGGCGGTGGGGGTTGTGGGGAGCGCGACGTCGGTGGCGCGGTACGTGCGGCTGTGAATCGTCTCGCTATCGCCCTGTCGGCCGCTGTGCTTTGCGTCCTGGTGGCGCAGCCGCCCTCCTCGGGCACCACCCTGCAGGACCGGCGTCGTGAGCTCGAGCGGGTGCGCGACCAGCTGGACCGCGCCCGGCGGGAGCTTAGGGAGGCGCGCCGGAGCGAGCGCAGCGTGCTGGGCGAACTAGAACAGATCGAGCAGGCCCGGGAGCGGGCGGAGCTGGAGCTGCGAACCCTCCAGCGGCGCCTGCGGTCCCTGCGGGCGCGGGAGGCCGCGACCCGCGCAAAGGAGGCGCAGGCGCGCCGGCAGCTTGAGGCTTCCCAGCGCCGACTCGCCGCGCGCCTGCGCGCCATCCATCGCTGGGGCCGGGCCGCGTACGTGGACGTGCTGCTGGCGAGTACTGACTTCGCGGAGTTCATCACCCGCTTCCGCTTTCTGGGCCACGTGGTCAGGCGGGACGCGGCGCTGATTGAGCGCACCGCGCAGCAGCGGCGGGAATGGGAGGAGCTGCAGCAGCGCCTGTGGGAGGAGCGACAGGAGGTCGAGACGCTGAGACTCGCGGCGGCCGAGCGCCACCGCGCCCTCCTGTCGCAGGAATCCCGGAAGCGGGCGCTGCTGGCACAGGTACAGCGGGAGCGGGCCTCCTACGAGCGCCTAGCCGCCGAACTGGAAGAGGAGTCCCGCCAGCTGGAGGCTCTGATCCGGCGCCTGGCCTCCCCACCGGGTTCAAGCCGCCTGAGCCTGCGGTTGCGCAGCGGCCTCCTGTGGCCTGCCCGGGGAGCCATCACCTCCGGCTTCGGGCCGCGTCGGCACCCCATCTTCCGCGTGGTGCGCATGCACAACGGGGTGGACATCGCGGCCCCGTGGGGGACACCGGTGCGGGCTGCGGCCCCGGGTACCGTGTTGTTCGCGGGCTGGTTCGGCGGGTACGGTAAACTGGTTGTGCTGGACCACGGCGGCGTCACCACGTTGTATGGCCACCTGTCCTCCATCGAGGTCGCGGCGGGTCAGAAGGTGCGGGCGGGGCAGGTCATCGGCCGCGTGGGGAGCACGGGTTACAGCACCGGGCCGCACCTGCATTTCGAGATCCGGGTGGACGGGCGGCCGGTGGACCCGTTGGACGGCGAATGACGGCTGTGCTCTGAGGTGGCGGTATGCGGCGCAACGCAGGCCTTGGGGTGCTGGTGGCAGTGGCGGTGCTAGCCCTAGTGTTCTCCGCGGGCTACGCCCTGGGCTTGAGGCAGGCGTCGGCGGCGGACGCCCGGTCCGAGGGCCAGCGGATGCTGCACGTCCTGGCGGACCAGCTTCAGCGGCACCACCTGAACCGCAACCTGGACTGGCGCAAGCTGTACGACGGCGCCGCGCGGGGCATGCTCCAGGCCCTGGGCGATCCCTACACCGCGTTCTTCGACGAGCAGGGCTACCGGCGGTTCCGCGAGGACTTCCGCGGCTACTTCTTCGGCGTGGGAATCTTCATCGAAAAGAAGGACACGCGCCTCTTGGTGGTTGCTCCCATCCCCGACACGCCCGCGGCCCGCGCCGGTCTGCGGGCCGGGGACTGGATCACCCACGTGGACGGGGTGGCCACCCGGGACATGCCCATCGAGGAGGCAGTGGCCCGGATCCGGGGCCCGCAGGGGTCTCGGGTCCGGTTGCGGATCCAGCGCGGGCAGAATACCTTCGAGGTGACCATCACCCGCCAGCGGATCCAGGTGACGAGCGTCCAGGGAGAGGAGGCGCTGACGGACGCGGAGCGCGAACTGGTCCGGCGGGCGCAGGCGGCCTACGTGCGCATCCTCGCCTTCAACCAGGACACCGCAGAACGATTCTCCGCGGCCCTTCGCCGGGCTCAGGCACGGGGCGCTCGCGGGCTGGTCCTGGACCTACGATTTAACCCGGGTGGACTGGTGGATCAGTGCACACAGGTGGCGGACTGGTTTGTGCCGAGCGGCCCCATCGTGTACGAGGTGGACCGGGACGGCAGGACCCGAACGGTGAACGCCACGCCCCGGGACAAGTACAGGGGCCCGGTGGTGGTGCTGGTGAACGAGGGGACCGCTTCCTGTGCGGAGATCGTCGCTGGAGCCCTTCAGGACGCGGGGGTGGCGACCCTCGTGGGCCAGCGGACGTTCGGGAAGGGAGTGATCACGTCGGTGGTGGACCTACCCGGCGGCCGGGGCGCCACCATCACCACCGCGAAGTACCTGACGCCCAAGCGCCGTGACATCCACCAGAGGGGGATTGCGCCGGACGTGATGGCCGGCGACCACGTGGAAGGCAAAAGCGACCGGGAGGTGGAGGCCATCCGACTCGAGCAGCTGCGCAGGGCGCTGGAGGTCCTGCGCACCCGCTAGGACCGTGTTCACAAGGGCGTTGCGGACCCAAAGACCGGGTATAGCCCGCTCGGCCGCCGGAGTGGGTTAGGGTGGCTGGCCGCCGCACGCGACAACAGCGAACCGTCAGCCGCGTTGCGCCCTGGGCGTGGTGGGTTGTGGCCGCCGCGGGTGCTGCGGCGGTCGCCTTCGCCTGCGCGCGACCTCCCACACCTCGCCCGGCCCGGCCCACGCCCTCCGCCACCCGGCCGCCGGCCGCGTCCAGGCCTGCCCAACCCGTGGTGGATCTGGAGCCGGAGGCCCGACGCCTGCGCGAGCGAGTCTTGGCGGGCCTCCCTCCGGGCGCTCGGCGCGAGGAGGTCCGCTCGGATCTTCGGAGCGAGCGAGGGCTGCGGTGGCAACACCGCGTGGACCGGGTGAGCCTGCCCCAGGGCGCCAACGTGAAGGTGATCACCGGCATCCTGGTGCAGGCCGCAGAGGACGCGGGCGGCGTGCTCGTGGCGAGCCGGCCGGAACGGGGTGGGCAGGTCCTGGAGTTCGGGGTTGAGCACGCTGGGTTTGTGCTGCCCGTCTTGAGAGTGCTCCTGGAGCCCAGGATGGAGAGGACCACCGCGCAGGTGGCCATCGTCCTGGACGACGCAGGCATGCACCTAACGGAGCTGGAGCGCGCCTTAGGGGTGGGAAGGCCTGTGGCGCTCGCAATCCTGCCAGGCCTCCCGAACTCCCAGGAGCTCGCGCGCCGAGCCGCGGCGGCAGGGCTCGAGGTTCTGGTGCACCTGCCCATGGAGCCGGAGGACGTTCACCAGGCGGGCCGCCTGGGCCCTCTGGCGGTGCGGGTGGAGATGTCCGAGGAGGAGATCTCGGAGGTGGTGCGGCAGGCCCTGCGGGCGGTCCCAGGGGCGGTGGGCCTCAACAACCACATGGGCTCCCGCGCCACCCGAGATCCGCGGGTGATGCGGGCGGTCCTGCGCGTAGTCCGCGAGCATGGACTGTTCTTCCTCGACTCCCGCACCACCCCCGCCTCCTCTGTGGAGCAGGTGGCGCGGGAGGTGGGTGTGCCCAGCTTGCGGCGGGCAGTCTTTCTCGATAACGATCCCTCCCCGGAAGCGGTGCGGCTGCAACTCCGGAGGCTGGGGGAGGAGGCACTCCGACAGGGGTCGGCGGTGGGGATTGGGCACGTGAACCGGCCGCACACCGCAGAAGTGGTCGCGGAGATGGTGGCGGAGCTGGAACGGACGGGGGTGCGGTTCGTTCCTCTGCGGGACCTGGTTCGGTGAGCCCGCATCGCCTTGACGCCGGGAGTCGGCCTGGGTAGGCCACCCCGCAGCGTCGGAGGCGGCCGGGGAGCCACGCTGCGGCGCTGGTCTCAGCGGCGCAGCGCGGCGGGAGGAGAACACGAGCCTGGATCGAAACCCTTCCCTGCGAAACCACAAGGGAGTTCAAACATTTGTTTGCAAAGGGGGTGAGCTCGACCGGGAGGAGAGGTGTCGCAGGTGAAGACGGCACGTCCGCTTCCGAATACCTTACGGTACCAAGGGGGGCTGAGCATGAGGAACACCAAGGCGGTTTGGCTTGCGCTCCTGGCGCTGGCCGTCGCGGGAGCTTCGCTCACGGTGGGATACGCGGCCCCGGTGCGCGTGGGGCCCGTGACCGACGACTGGGGTGTGGTGCGCGTGGCGCGCGGACAGCCCATCATCCTCGCCTACTGGCTCGTGGTGGCTGGCCCTGACGCGAGCCTGGGGGTGGACAGCCGCCGCGGGATCGAGATCGCCATCGACGACAAGAAGACCGTGGCCGGGCACCCTATCCGGCTCATCGGCGAAGACACCGGCTGCAACGCGGAGGGCGGACAGACTGCGGCCACCAAGCTCGCGGCGAACCGCCAGATCGTGGCCGCGGTGGGCAGCAGCTGCAGCAGCGAAGCCGTACCGGGCGCGCCGATCCTCTGTAAGGCCGGGATCGTGACCGTCTCTCCGTCCAACACCGCACCGCGTTTGACGGACCCCAAGCGGGGCCCGGAGTACGCCTGCTACCTGCGCACCGCTCACAACGACCTGGTGCAGGGACGGGCGGCGGCCATGTTCGTCTACCACGTCCTCGGCCTCCGTCGCGCGGCCACTATCCACGACGGGAGCCCGTACGCGGAGGGACTGGCGAACGTGTTCGCGGACGTGTTCAAGCGGCTGGGCGGCACCATCACCTCCCAGGAGGCGGTCTCGCCCACCGACACCGACATGCGACCCGTGCTGACCCGCATCGCCGCGGGCCGGCCGCAGCTCATCTACTACCCCATCTTCATCGCCGCGGGCGGGCACATCACCCGCCAGGCCAAAGAGGTGTCGGGACTGGAGAACGTCCGGCTGATGAGTGCGGACGGCACGTTCTCCCCCGACTTCTGGAAGGCCGCGGGCGAAGCCGCCAAAGGCATGTACAACTCGAGCCCTGACCTGTCCGTGGAAGCGCTGGGGCCGCGCTACCAGCAGTTCCTGCAGAAGCACCAGCGCAAGTACGGGGAGCGTCCCCTGTCCGCGTTCCACGCCCACGCCTACGACGCGGCGATGATGATCTTCGCGGCCATCGAGAAGGTGGCCCGCAAGGACGCCCAGGGGAATACCTACATCGGGCGCAAGGCGCTGCGGGACGCGCTGTTCGCCACCCGGAACTTCCCGGGGATCACCGGGAACCTGACCTGCAACCCCTTCGGGGACTGCGCGGACCCGAAGATCGCCGTCTACCAGACCATCTCGGCCGACCCGGCCAAGTGGAACCCGGGTACGGACCCCAAGAAGCTCTGGTCGATGCCACGGCAGTAACCGCGAGGAGGTCGCGAGGGGCGGGGGACGGCCCACGAGAAGGGTGCCGTCCCCCGCCGTGCGTGTGAGGTCGAAGGGAGGTCGACCGGATGGCAACCGGGGCAGCGGCGGCGCCGCGGGTGCGCCGGTTCTCGTTCGTGGACGCATTCCTGTGGGCCTTCCGGCTTGCGGTGGTGGTGGTGGTGGTGTGGGGCACGGTCGGGACCCTGCGCCTGGGGCGGTACACCGCGGAGCAGTGGAAGGACTTCTTCGTCTTCGGGTTGGCGCAGGGCGGGATCTACGCCCTCATCGCGCTGGGCTACACCATGGTGTACGGCATCCTGCGCATGATCAACTTCGCCCACGGGGAGGTGTTCATGAGCGGGGCGTACACCGCCTACTTCGTCGCCGCGCCGCTGGCGGCCTCAGGCTTCCTGAACCGCCACCCCCTCGCGAGCCTGGTCATCCTCCTGGCGGTCTCCGCCGCGGTCTCCACGGCCATCGCGGTGCTCGTGGAACGGGTGGCGTACCGGCCGCTCCGACGGGCCCCGCGGCTGGTCCCCCTCATCACCGCCATCGGAGCCTCCTTCTTCCTGCAGTACGCCTTCCGGGGCCTGTACGGCTCCGGCTTCCGCGCTTACCCGGAGTTCGAGCTGTTCAAGGGGGAGTGGGAGATCCTCGGCGTGGGGATCCTCCGGACGCAGGCGGTGGTCCTGGTGAGCGCCGCGGCCCTCATGCTGGCCCTCTACCAGTTCGTGATGCGGACCAAGGCGGGCAAGGCGATGCGGGCGGTGTCGGAGGACAAGGATGCGGCGGCCCTCATGGGCATTGACGTGGACCGCATCATCGTGCTCACCTTCGCCATCGGCGGCGCCGCGGCGGGCGCGGCAGGGATCCTGTACGCCCTGGTCTTCAAGCAGGTGCACTTCTTCATGGGCTTCGTGCCCGGCATCAAGGCCTTCACCTCCGCGGTGCTGGGCGGCATCGGGAACATCCCCGGCGCCATGCTGGGCGGGATGTTCCTGGGGGTCGTGGAGTCCGTGGGACCCGCCCTGTTCCTGGATGGGCTGGGGATCCCGGCTCCCTACCAGCTCAAGGACGTGATCGCCTTCATCATGCTGGTGATGGTGTTGATCTTCCGGCCGCAGGGCATCCTCGGAGAGCGGCTGGCGGGGAAGAGGGCGTAGCGGTGTGGCGGGTAGGGTTCGTCTTCGGGGTGGTGGCTTGCTTCCTGAGCCTCGCAGGGCTCGTGGAGGCCCTGCACGCCCGGTGGGTGGTGGACGGCGTGGTCTCCACGGGCCAGGCACTCCTTCTGGCCCTCCCCCTCGCCGCGGGAGCCGTGGCGGTCCGCCGGGCCGGCGACTCCTGGGGGGGCGGGCTTTGGGGGGGGCTGGTCGCAGGTGCTGTTGTCGGCATCTGCGTCGGCGCGTTGGTGTGGCTGGGCAGCGTGGTGAACCTCCGGGCTATGTTCGTGAACGCCTCTCCCACACTGTTCGAGCTCCTGTCGGGCGGCCGCCCACCGAACGCGGCGTGGCCCTTTGCGGTCGGGGTGGGAGGCTTGCTGGGGCTGATGGGAGCTCTAGCTTCCCGGGTGCGGGGGAGGTGGGTGCGGCCCGTGGCGGTGGGGTGCGCGGGAGTCCTGGGGTTTGCGCTGTTCCAGGAACTGGTACAGCTGCTCCTGCAGCCCGAGGGTCTGGCGGCGGTGCGGGACTGGCTGTTCGTGAGTGGCGGCGGGCCCACTGCCCAGGGCGCGGCGGCGGTGTTCTGCACGGCGGCCGCGGGCTCCATGCTCCGGTCTGCGGCTCGGAGGACGACCCTGCCGCCGCGGTTGGCGCGGGCCGTCTGGATCGCGGCGGGCTTGTTCGCGCTGGCGGTGTTGCCTGTTGCCGGCGGGCCGTTCACGGCACAGGTCCTCGTCATCGTCGGGCTTTATACTCTCATGGGCCTCGGCCTGAACCTGGAGGTGGGCCTGGCGGGCCTACTGGACCTGGGGTTCGTGGCGTTTTTCGCCATCGGCGCGTACACCGTGGGCCTGCTCACTTCGATGGGCGAGCACGGCATCGCCCACTGGTCCTTCTGGGCCGCGGTCCCGGTGGCGGTGCTGGTCTCCCTGGCCGCGGGGGTGATCCTGGGGATCCCCGTGCTGGGGATACGAGGCGACTACCTGGCCATCGCGACGCTGGGTTTCGGAGAGATCGTACGCCTGCTGGTCCTCTCGGACGCCCTGCGCCCGTGGCTTGGCGGCTCCCAGGGGGTCCTGGGGATCCCCAAGCCGGTGGTTGCGGGGTTTGAGCTGTCCGGCCCCCAGCACCTGTACTATCTCACGGTGGTCACCTCCGCGGTGGTGGCGTACGTGGCGTGGCGGCTGCAGGACTCCCGGCTGGGGCGCGCGTGGATGGCCATCCGGGAGGACGAGGATGTGGCGGAAGCCCTGGGGGTCAACCTGGTGAGCGTCAAGCTCCTGGCGTACGGTCTGGGCGCGGCGTTTGCGGGCGTCGGGGGTGCCATCTTCGCGGTCATGGTGGGCTCGGTGTTTCCCCACAGCTTCCAGCTACTCATCTCCATCCAGGTGCTGGCCCTTATCATCGTGGGCGGCATGGGGAGCCTCCCTGGGGTGATCGTGGGCTCCGTGGCGCTGATCGGCCTGCCGGAGCTGCTGCGGGAGTTCGGGGAGTTCCGGTTTCTGGTCTACGGAGCCGCCCTGGTGGCCATGATGCTGCTGCGGCCCGAGGGGCTGCTCCCCGCGGCTGCGCAGCGCCGGGAGTTACGCGCCTTCGAGGAGGAGTTCGTGGCAGGAGCTGGCTTGCCGGGCCGCGAGCCGGCCGCGGAGGGGGGTGGGTAGGTGGCCCTGCTCTCGACCCGTCGCATGACCAAGCGGTTCGGCGGGCTGGTGGCCATCCGGGGCCTGGACCTGGAGGTGGAGGAGCGCGCCATCCACAGCGTCATCGGGCCCAACGGCGCGGGCAAGACCACCCTGTTCAACTGCGTCACGGGGTTCTACCGGCCCGACGAGGGCGAGATCTGGTTCGCGGGGCAGCGCATCGACGGCCTGAGGCCCGACGAGATCGCCCACCTGGGGGTGGCCCGCACCTACCAGAACATCCGGCTGTTCGCCAACATGACGGCTCTGGAGAACGTGCTGGTGGGGCTGCACCGGCACCTGCACTCCACCTGGGTTGGAGCGGTGCTCGCCAGCCCCGGCGTACGGCGAGAGGAGCGCTGGGCTCACGCCGAGGCCCGCAGGCTGCTGGAGTTCGTGGGCCTCGCCGGGCGCGGCGATCTACTGGCCCGCAACCTCCCGTACGGGGAACAGCGGAAGCTGGAGCTCGCCCGGGCCCTGGCCACCCGGCCGCGGCTGCTCTTGCTGGACGAGCCCACCGCGGGCATGAACCCCGTGGAAACCCAGGAGATGATCCAGTTCATCCGGAGGCTGCGGGATGAGCTGGGGATCACGATCCTCCTCATCGAGCACCACATGCGGGTGGTCATGACCATCTCGGACCGGGTCACCGTCCTCGACTATGGCGAGAAGATTTCCGAGGGCACTCCCGCAGAGGTGCAGAACGACCCCCGGGTGATCGAAGCGTACCTCGGCACCCGGAAGGTCCGGGCGGAAGCCTTGGGATAGCCGAGATGGCGCTTTTGGACGTCCGGGACCTGCACGTGTACTACGGCCACATCCACGCCCTCAAGGGCGTGTCCCTGCGCGTGGACGCCGGGGAGATCGTAGCGTTGCTCGGGGCGAACGGCGCAGGCAAGAGCACCACCCTGAACACCATCAGCGGCCTGCTTCGGCCGCGGTCGGGGTCGGTGGTGTTTGAGGACGAGGACCTGACCCGCATCCCGCCCCACCAGATCGTGAGCCGCGGGGTGGTGCAGGTCCCGGAGGGGCGCAGGATTTTCGGCCAGCTCACGGTCCTGGAGAACCTGGAGATGGGAGCCTTCACCCGCCAGGACCCCGAGGGGATCCGGGAGGACCTGGAACGGGTGTTCTCCTTGTTCCCGCGCCTCAGAGAGCGGTCCGGGCAGGTGGCGGGGACCTTGTCCGGCGGTGAGCAGCAGATGCTGGCCATCGGCCGCGCGCTCATGGCGCGCCCGCGGGTCTTGCTCATGGACGAGCCGTCCATGGGGCTTGCGCCGCTTTTGGTGGAGCAGATCTTCGACGCCATCCAGGAGATCAACCGGCAGGGCACCACCATTCTTCTGGTGGAGCAGAACGCCTACATGGCCTTGCAGGTGGCCCACCGCGGCTACGTGCTGCAGACAGGGTCGGTGGTCCTGGCGGGTCCTGCACAGGAGCTCCAGGAGAACCCAGAGGTGAAGCGCGCGTACCTGGGCGGCTAGGAGACCCCCGGTCGGGCGTGACCGCCCTGTTACAGCTTGCGGGTTCCATGGGGCTAACCCTCGGGTGCACACTCGCGGAAGGGAGGAACGGCATGACGTTGCGACGAGCGCTGTTGGCGCTGACGGTGGCGGTGCTCGCGGTCTCCACCGCGGGGGCGGGACCCGCCCCGCGGGTGATCCGCGTCTCCATGACGTCCTTCAAGTTCGAGCCGAACCTGATCTCTCTGCGTCAGGGCGAGCGGGTGGTGCTGGAGCTGGTGAACGAGGACGCCCAGCGGCCCCACAACATGGCCTCCGAGCTGTTCAACCAGACCGAGCTCTCCGTCCGGGGAGAGTTCCGGCAGGGGACGACCACCGACGGCCGTCGGTTTGTGTTCGTGGACGTGGGGAAGCGGGCGGAGGTGGAGTTCACTGTGCCGCGGATCCTGGCAGGTGAGGTGGCCTTCCTCTGCAGCGTGGGGCAGCACGCGGCGCAGGGGATGACGGGCGCGTTCATGATCCAGCCTGCCCCTTAGCCGGCTTTGACGGCCCCGGTAGGGCCCGTATACTTCATATCAGGAAGACAGGCGAGGACCGGGAGCAGTACGCAGGACCTGGCCCAGGAGAGACCCCGGGGCCGGTGAAACCGGGGGCAGGCCTGTGGAAGCTCGCCCGCGAGCCGCGCCGGCGAGCCCGCCCTGCGGGGGTAGCTGGCGCCGCGAGCCTGCGTGAAGGGCGTCGAGCGGGTGGCTGTGGGGCCATAGCTCAGCTGGGAGAGCGCGTGCATGGCATGCACGAGGTCAGGGGTTCGAGTCCCCTTGGCTCCACCAAGCTGACCAACGAGGGTGGTACCGCGGAGGTGGGCCTCCGTCCCTTGGCGGACGGGGGCTCACAGCGTTCGTGAGTCAGGAGGGAGCATGACGCCCGGTCGCTACGTGTGGCACAATGGCAAGTTCGTGGCTTGGGAAGACGCGAGGGTGCACGTGGCCGCCCACGCCCTCCACTACGGCAGCAGCGTGTTCGAGGGCATCCGGGCCTACGACACGCCCCAGGGGCCCGCGGTGCTGTGCCTCGACGCGCACGTACGCCGGCTCGTTGACTCCTGCAGGATCTTCCGGATGGAGCTACCCTTTAGCCCCCGGGAGCTGTCGGAGGCCATCCTTAAGACTGTGGGCCGGAACGAGCACCGGGCGTGTTACATCCGGCCGCTGGTGTACCGCGGCGCGGGAGCCTTCGGGCTCGACCCGCGCAAGGCGCCCGTGGAGGTCGCCATCCTCACCCTGGAGTGGGGAGCGTACCTGGGGTCGGAGGCTCTTGAGGAAGGGGTGGACGTGGTGGTGTCCACGTGGAGGCGTATGGCCCCCTCCACCCACCCCGCCATGGCCAAGATCGGGGGCAACTACGTGAACTCGCAGCTGATGACCATGGAGGCGCGGGACGCCGGGTTCGCGGAGGCCATCGCGCTCGACGTGGAGGGGTATGTGAGTGAGGGCAGCGGGGAGAACGTGTTCGTGGTGCGCGACGGGGTGGTGTACACGCCGTCCCTGGCGCACTCCATCCTGCCCGGGGTGACGCGCCAGGTGGCCATCACTTTGCTGCGGGATCTGGGGTACGAGGTGCGGGAGGTCTCCCTCCCCAGGGAGATGCTGTACCTGGCGGACGAGATCTTCCTCACGGGCACCGCGGCGGAGATCACGCCCGTCCGGTCCGTGGACCGGGTGCCGGTGGGCACGGGCCTGCGGGGTCCGGTGACCGAACGGCTCCAGAGGGCGTTCTTCGACGTCGTGACGGGACGGGTGCAGGACCGGCACGGGTGGCTCACGCCCGTGGTACGCTCCGAGCCAGCCCCGTCGGGGGACTGAGAAGGGGGCGAGGAGGATGGACAGGCCGTACGACCCGAAGGCCACGGAGGCCAAGTGGCAGGAGAGGTGGGAGCGGGACGGGCTGTACCGCACCCCGGACCGCAGCGACCGCCCGAAGTTTTACTTCCTGACCATGTACCCCTACCCCAGCGGGGACCTCCACATCGGCCACTGGTACGCCATGGCGCCCAGCGACGCGGCAGCCCGGTACCGGCGTATGCGCGGCTACAACGTGCTGTTCCCCATCGGGTTCGACGCCTTCGGCTTGCCCGCGGAGAACGCGGCCATCAAGCACGGGATCCACCCGAAGACGTGGACCCTGCAGAACATCGACCGCATGCGGCGGCAGCTGCGGTCCATGGGGGCCATGTTCGACTGGTCCCGAGAGATCGTGACCTGTGAGCCCGAGTACTACAAGTGGAACCAGTGGTTCTTCCTCAAGTTCTACGAGGCGGGGCTGGCGTACCGGGCGCTGGCGCCCGTGGACTGGTGCCCGAACTGCAACACCACCCTGGCCCGAGAGCAGGTGGTGGGAGCGGACCGGCGGTGCGAGCGGTGCGACACTGCCGTGATCAAGAAGGACCTGGAGCAGTGGTTCTTCCGGATCACGAAGTACGCAGATGAGCTGCTGGATTTCTCCGGGATCGACTGGCCGGAGCGGATCGTCACCATGCAGCGCAACTGGATCGGCCGCAGCGAGGGAGCCCAGGTGACCTTCATCGCCCACGCTCCGGACGGGTCGAGCCACCGCCTGGAGGTATTCACCACGCGCCCGGACACGCTGTGGGGCGCCACCTTCATGGTGCTGGCGCCCGAGCACCCGCTGGTCCCGGTCCTCACCGCCCCCGAGCGCCGGGCGGAGGTGGAGGCGTACGCGTACCAGGCGCGCCGCCAGAGCGAGATCGACCGCCTGAGCACCGAGCGGGAGAAGACGGGGGTGTTCCTCGGGAGCTACGCCACCAACCCCGCGAACGGCGAGCGCATCCCCATCTGGGTGGCGGACTACGTGCTCATGGGGTACGGGACGGGGGCCATCATGGGGGTGCCCGCCCACGACCAGCGCGACTTCGAGTTCGCGCGGAGGTACGGCCTGCCGACCCCGGTGGTGATCCAGCCGCCGGGCGGGACGCTGCCCGAACCCCTCCCTGCCGCGTACGACGGCCCCGGGCGCATGGTCAACTCCGGCCCGTTGGACGGCACGCCGGTGCCCGAAGGGATCCCCCAGGTCATCCGCTGGCTGGAGGAGACCGGCCGCGGACGGCGGGCGGTGAACTACCGCCTGCGGGACTGGCTCATCAGCCGCCAGCGGTACTGGGGCACACCGATCCCCATCGTGTACTGCGAGCGGTGCGGCACGGTCCCGGTCCCCTATGAGGAGCTCCCGGTCCTCCTGCCCGAGGACGTGGATTTCATGCCCACAGGCGAGTCTCCCCTCAAATACCACGAGGGGTTCCGCCGCACCCGCTGCCCGCGGTGCCAGGGGCCCGCGGAGCGGGAGACGGACACCATGGACACCTTCGTGGACTCCTCGTGGTACCAGTACCGGTACATCACGCCTCACCACCAGGAGGGTCCGTTTGGCAGCGAGGAGGTGCACTACTGGTGCCCGGTGGATCAGTACACGGGCGGAGCCGAGCACGCGGTGATGCACCTCCTGTACACCCGCTTCTTCACCAAGGCGTTGGCCGATCTGGGGTTGCTGCGGTTCCGGGAGCCGATGCTCCGCCTGTTTAACCAGGGTGTGATCCTGGGAGAAGACGGCGAGAGGATGAGCAAGTCGCGGGGCAACGTGGCGGATCCCGACGAGCAGGTGGCCAAGTACGGGGCGGACGTGGTACGCGCCTACCTCATGTTCATGCGCCCGTGGGACGAGGGCGGGCCGTGGAGCAGCCGCGACATCGAGGGGGTGGCGCGCTTCCTGAGGAGGGTGTGGGACCTGGTCACGGCTCCGCCGCCTCCCCCGCAGGAAGTCCCGGAAGATGAAGCGCTGGAGCTGCGCCGGCGGACCCACCGCACGGTGCGCAAGGTTACCGAGGACTTCGAGCGCTTCGGGTTCAACACCGCCATCGCGGCGCTCATGGAGTTCGCCAACCACCTGGTGCGGGTGCGACAGACCCTGGCGGGCAGCGCAGCCTGGGAAGAGGCTGTCCGCGCGCTCGTGCTCATGCTGGCGCCGGTAACCCCTCACCTGGCGGAGGAGCTGTGGGAGCGGCTGGGTGGACCGTACAGCGTGCACACCCAGCCGTGGCCCACCTACGACCCAGAGCTGGCGCGCGCGCCCGACGTCACCCTGGTGGTGCAGGTGGACGGTCGTGTGCGGGACCGGCTCACCGTGCCCGCGGACCTCCCGGAGGCTGAGGCGCGGGCCCTGGCCCTCGCGAGCCCGCGGGTCCGGCAGCACCTGGACGGGCGGGTGGTCCGGGACGTGGTGTACGTGCCCGGGAAGGTCCTGAACATCGTCCTGGAGCCCACCCCCGCGGAGGCCAAGGGCTAGCACGGGCTGCGGTAGACCGTGGTCAGGGGGAGACCTCCCGAACTCGCAGGACAAGCGCCTGCGCCGTCTCGTTAATCCTACGGGATGCCGCAGGTCACCCGGTACGAGGCGGTACTCCTGGCCGCTGCGGTCGTGGCCGTGGCAGGAGGCCTTTTGGTGCCCTTCGCTTGGCAGAGGCCTGCTGTGATCGTGCACGGGAGCCCCCAGCAGCCACCCCGCGTCCTCGCCACCGTGCCCCCGGATCGAGTCCCGCTTTCCCTGAACCTCGCCACCGCCGAGGAACTGGAGCGGCTCCCGGGCATCGGCCCGGTGCTGGCCAGACGGATCGTGGAGGACCGCGCCAGGAACGGCCAGTACCGAAGCGTGGACGACCTGTTGCGGGTGAAGGGCATCGGACCGAAGACGCTGGCCCGCCTCCGCCCCCACGTGACGGTGCCGTAGGGCGGCTCCCGCGCCGCCTGGGAGGAGAAGCCCCTGCGCCGGGCAAAGCAGAGACGGAACCCGTGGGGAGGGGGTCGACGTACAACATGGCGTGGGGATCGCGAGGGGAGCTCTCTTGAACCCACGGGACGCGCACCCGGCGGAAGCCGAGCCACGGGCCTATCTGTTCGAGGAGATCGTCCGCCGCTACAGTCGCCACGTGTACAACCTGGCGTACCGCATGGCGGGCAACGAGGCGGACGCCATGGACCTGACGCAGGAGGCCTTCCTGCGGGTGTACCGGTCCCTGGACAAGGTCCAGCCTGGCGTCCCGCTGGAGGGCTGGCTGTACCGCATTGTGACGAACTTGTTCATCGACTCGGTCCGGAGGCGAGGTCGGGTGCACGTGATCTCTCTGGACGAACCCGCCCGGACGCAGCTCGGCAGCGAGGCAGAACGGCACGTCCCGGATCCCTCTGGCAACCCGGAGGCAGTGGTGGTGGACCCCGTGGTGGACGGGGAGATCCAGAGCGCGCTGGCAGAACTGTCGCACGACCTGCGGGTGGTGGTGCTGTTGAGCGATGTGGAGGGCTTTTCCTACGAGGAGATCGCGCAGATCCTCGGCGTACCCGTGGGGACGGTGAAGTCGCGGTTGCACCGTGCCCGCCGGTTCCTTCGCGACCGGCTGGAGCCTTTGTACCGCCCCAGAGCGGGTGCGGTGCCGCAGGTGGAGGGAGGGAGTTGAACCGCAAGCTCGAGCGGCTGATCAGCGCCTACCTGGACGGCGAGGTCACGGCGGAGGAGCGCCGCGAGGTGGAACGGGCGTTGGAGCGTGACCCCCACGCGCGCCGCTTCTACGAGGAACTCCGGCAGGTCCGGGCGCTGCTGCGGAGCCTCCCGGAACGCGAGGCCCCGGCGGAGCTGGAGGAGTCGGTGATGGCGTACGCGCGGGCGGTCGGAGGGCGACGGCGCGGGCAATCTTGGTGGGCAGGTCGGCCCGCGCTGCTGGCTGCGGCGGCGGCCGCGGCCATGGTCCTGCTGTTCCCCGCGGTTCGGGGCGAGCTGGACCGGCTGCGGGCGGCTGAAGTGGGGGTTGCGTGGTTCGTGCGCGAGCACACGGTGCAGACCGCTGCCGACCCGCTGACGGACCGGGCGTATCTCGCGGTGTTGTTCACGGAGGCGAACCTAACCCTGGCTGGCGAGCAGCCGAAATCGGAGGAGGAGCGGCGGTGAGGCGAGCGGGGCTGGTGGCGGCGATGGTGCTGGTGGCTTCCGCGGGCGCTTCTCAGGAGCTGCCCACTCCGCTTGCGATCCTCCGGCGAGCCGTGGAGGCTCCGCTGCGCATCGACTACGAGGGCGTCCGGGTGATGACCGCGGTTCGGCAGGACGGCGCGGAGACCGTGCGGGTGGCGGTCTGGCACCTTCACCCCCACGCGTACCGGATGGAGTTCCTGTCCCCGCTCCGGCTCGCAGGCCGCCTAGTTTTAGACGACGGTTCCGCCACGTGGCACTACGAGCCGTCCCTGCACCTGGCGATCCGTGGCCCGTCGCTCGCTAGACCAGACCCATCGCAGGTGGAGCCGGTCCCGGAGAACTACGTGGCGAGGCTGCTCGGGGTGGACCAGGTGGCGGGGCGGCCCGCGTACCTGCTGGCTCTACTGCCGAAGGCCGAGGGCGTCACCCGGCGCTTCTGGGTGGACCGGTTGACGGGGCTCGTGCTGAAGTGGGAGGAGGCGGACGCCGAGCGGGGCGTGTACTTCACCAGCACCTTCACCCGCATCACCTTCGGTCCCCTCCCTCCGGAGATCTTCCGGTTTCACCGGCCCGCGGGGGTTCGGGTGGTGGAGTTGAGCGGGAAGCCGCGCGCGCTCGCGCGGCTCTCGGAGCTGTCGCGGGCGGTTGGATTCCCCGTGGCGGCGGCCGCCCAGCTGCCCGAGGGCTTCCGCTACCTGGGTGGTGGGGTGTCCCGGTTCGGTGGGCTTCTGGCCGCGGTGCTGTGGTACTCCGACGGCGCCACCACGGTGTCGGTGTTCCAGCTGCCCTCCAGCCGGATGGCCGCCCCACCGGGCGGGGAGAGTGTGCGCGTGGGCAGCACCGCCGTCCGCGTGCACACCGCGGGCTACCTGCGGGTAGCGGTGTGGGAGCGCGGGGGCGTTCGGTTCGCGGTGGTGGGGAGCGTGCCGCTGGCGATCCTCCAGGAGTTCGTGGCCGGCACCGACCCGGACCTGTCCGCGGAGGCGCGGCGCGTGGAGGGGGTGGCCCGCGAGATGGGCGTGACACCGGACCGGGTGGCGGATCTCCGGGATCGCGGGCTCAGCTTCGCTCAGGTGCGGGAGTCCCTGGGCGCAAGTCGTGCCACTAACCAGACCGCACCGCACCGGCCCGCCGCTCCCTCGCTGTTGGACCTCGTGGAGCGTTTCCAGGACCAGATCCAGCCCCTGCGGTCACACGGTCCGCGGTAGGCCCCAGAACGCGAGCGTGGCCTCCCGCAGCAACTTGGCGGCCGCCACCGGAGTGAGTCCGGAGGGGTCCCAGGGCGGCGAGGTCTCCACCAGGTCCATCCCGACCAGGCGCAGGTGGCGCAACGAGCACAGGGCCTCCACCAGGTCGTCGAAGCCCGGGCCTCCGGGCTCAGGATTCCCGACGCCTGGTGCGGCCGCGGGATCCAGTACGTCCAGATCGACGCTAAGGTAGACCGGGTAAGCCAAAAGCTCCTGCAGCACCGTCTCGGGGAGCGACAGTGCCGGGTGGCTCCAGCGGCAGCGGCTCCGCGCGAACGCCCACTCCTCCCGGGTCCCTGACCTCACGCCGAGCTGCACCAGGCGACCATCTCCCAGGACCTCCCAGGCTCTGCGGAGGGCGCAGGCGTGGGACCAGCGGTCACCTTCATACGCGTCCCGGAGGTCCAGGTGGGCGTCGAACGTCACCATCCGCAGGTCTGGATGCTGGCGCCGCAGGGCGCGGAGGGCGCCGACCGTCAGCGTGTGGTCACCACCCAGGAGCAAGGGGATCGTCCCCGGCGGGAGGGCCGCTACCACCCGCCCCACCTCGGCCACCATGGCCTCCGGCTCGAGCTCCCGGACCGCGAGGTCTCCAAAGTCACGCAGCCCGACCTCGCACAGGTCTGCGGCCAAGTCCTGGCTGTACGTCTCGAGGCTCCACGAAGCGTCCCGGATCGCCCGCGGTCCTTCCGCCGCACCCCGGCGGTACGACTGGGTGTGGTCGTACGGGACGCCGAGCAGCGCAACCCGTGCTGCCCCCTCGTCCTGCGCGCCCAAAAACTTTCTCCCGCCGCCCACGGATCCCTGGCTAGGCTTCCAGTACCTCCCGGAGGAACGGCGGGCCGCTCAGCGACGCCGCGTGGAGCGAGCCCGTGTAGTACCGCAGGCTCATGCCCGCCACCCTGCGTTCCACCTGCTCGGCGGAGACTGCGTGCGGGTCGTGGCGCTTGGAGCCCACGGTGAAGGTCCACAGCACGCCCGGGTAGCTCGGCACGCACGCCAGGTAGGTGCGGACCACGGGGAAATACTGGCGCAGGTTGCGGCGGACCTCCGCCACCAGGTCCTGCTGGTACAGGGGGGATCCGCTCTGGACGGCAAGGATGCCGTCCTCCCCGAGGATCCTGTAAAGGTCGCCGTAGAAAGGAGCGCCGAACAGGGGGACGGACGGACCCTGGGGGTCGGTGGAGTCCACGAGGGCCACGTCGAACCGCTCCGCGCACGCCCGGACGTACGCGAAGCCGTCCTCGATGCGCAGCTCGGTCCGGGGGTCGTCGAAGGCGTTGCCGGGGATCTGGGGAATCCACCGCCGGGTGGCGTCCACCACCATGCGGTCGATCTCCACCATCACCACGCGCTCCAGGGGGTGCTTGAGAGCTTCCTTCAGCAGCCCCCCGTCCCCCCCGCCGATGATCAGCACCCGCTTCGGCGCGGGGTGGGTGACCAAAGGCAGGTGCGCCAGCATCTCGTGGTAGCAGAACTCGTCCGCTTCCGAGGTCTGGACGGCGTCGTCGAGGATTAGCATGCGCCCGAACGCGGGCGTGCGGATGATGCGCACCCGCTGATACGGCGAGGTGGCGTCAAACAGCACCTCTTCCACGCGGTAGACGTGGGCGAAGCCTTCGCCCCCGTGGTCCCACAACCACTCGGTCATGCGCTTCCCTCCCTGCGGCTAGTCCGGCCAGAACAGGACCGCGGCCACGGCACAGCCCACCCGTTCCACCACGTGCTCCCGGGCCGCCACCACCACCTCCCGAAGGGTCAGCCCGCGCACGTCGAAGGCCTCCCGGATCATCCGCCGGACGATCTGCTCGGCATTCTCCGCGGTGCCCTTGTGGGAGTATTCCATAATGACCCCGTAGTTGTCCTCGCTGAACCCGACCCCCACCGCCGCGGCGATGCGCTCGCCCGGGACGTGGCTGGTGATGCGCGCGTACACCGCGGGCATGAGCGTACCCTCCGGCACCCGGCGCATGGGTACAAGACGCGCACCGGCGGGCAGGATGCTCGTGACGCGGAGGAAGTTCAGGTTGGCGACCCCCGCATCCAGCAGTGCCCGGTCAAAGGCGTTCGTCTCCGTGGACCCCTCTCCCGCACCCGCCACCACCGTGACCGCTCTCGGCACCTGCCACATGGGAGCCCTCCGTACTTTTGACTTCTTGGGTTGGAACGCAACAGCCCCTATCGTAGGGCCGACGACTCCAGCCAGCAACCCGCCGGCAGGAGCCCCGCACCTCGCCGTCCAACTGTACGGGCAGCGCGGTGCGGGACCGGTCGGATAGCCTGTACTCACCCCGGGAGGCGCTGCCTGCGGAGGAGCGCGCCCGCTGGCAGCTTACCCGCCTGCAGGAGGTGCTCCGGGAAACCAGGGCCCCCGCGGCCCTGGAGCGGGCCCGGGAAGCAGGCCTTCTGGGCGGGCCGTGTACCTGGGAGCGCCTGCGCGCAATACCCGTGCTGCGCAAGGACGAGCTGCCGGCCCTGCAGGCGGACCGCTGGCCGCTCGGTGGGTGGGCCTCCTGGGAACGGGTGCGCCGTCTGTTCCGCTCGCCGGGCCCCATCTTCGAACCGGAGGGACCGGGGCCGGACTACTGGGGGTGTGCCCCGGTGTTGCACGCCGCGGGGTTCCGCGAGGGCGACGTGGTCCTCAACAGCTTCTCCTACCACCTGACCCCCGCCGCGTGGATGGTGGAAGGGGGGCTGGAGGCGATCGGAGCCGTCGCAGTCCCCGGCGGCGTGGGCAACACCGAGATCCAGGCCCGGGCTGCTTCCGAACTCGGGGCCGCGGGCTACGCAGGTACGCCCAGCTTCCTCGCGGCGCTCCTTGAGCGCGCAGACGAGCTGTCGATCCCGCTCCGGTTCGAGGTGGCCCTGGTGAGCGCGGAGCCGCTGCCGCCAGCGCTGCGGGATCGGTTCGAGGCCCGGGGGATCCGCACTCAGCAGGCGTACGGCACCGCGGACGTGGGCATGGTGGCGTACGAGTGCCCGCACAAGCAGGGTATGCACCTGCTGGACCGCTGCCTAGTGGAGCTCCTGGATCCGCATACCCGCGAGCCGGTGCGACCGGGTGAGGTGGGCGAGGTGGTGGTGACGTTGCTCGACCCCACCTACCCGCTGCTCCGGCTCGCCACCGGAGACCTCTCCGTCCTGTGGGAACACCCGTGCGCTTGCGGACGCACCGCACCCCGCCTGCAGGGTGTGCTCGGCCGGGTGGCCGAGGCCGTTAAAGTGCGGGGCGTGTTCCTCTACCCCGCGCAGGTGCGGGCCGTGGCCGCGCGCCACCCCGAGGTCCGGCGCTATCAGTTCCTCGTCCGCAGGTCCGGGGACCGCGACGAGCTCCTGGCGCGCGTGGAGGCCAAAGGACCGCCGGAGCTTGCGGAGCGGTTCGCGCAGAGCGTACGGGAGGTGACGGGGCTTCGCGCGCGGGTGGAGCTCGTCCCGGAGGGCACCCTGGAGGACGGCGCTCCGGTGCTTGTGGACGAACGGCAGTGGGGTTGACGTCCCGCACCTGCAGGCGCGGCCCGCACGTCTAGCCCGGCGGTGGCAGCGCCAGGGGCCCCCTGAGCTGTCCCACGGACCGGCCGAGCTCGCGGGCCCGGTACATGGCCAGGTCGGCGGCGAGCGTTAACTGCTGAGGGTTTGCCCCGTCGTCGGGATACGTGGCAGCGCCCACCGTCAAGCGCGGCTGCAGCGTCTTGCCCTCCACCCGCACCCGCGCGCGCTGCACCTCGTCCACCACCGCCTGCGCCACCAGGGCAGCCCCTTCTACCCCGGTGTCGGTCAAGATGAGCGCGAACTCATCCCCCCCGATCCGGAACACCAGGTCCGCGGCGCGCACAGAACGCCGCAGGGCCAGGGATGCGGACTGCAGCAGGAGGTCCCCGGCGTGGTGTCCCAGGGTGTCGTTGGTCCGCTTGAGGCCCCGGAGGTCTAATAGCAGCAGCGAGAACGGAGAGCCGGACCGCTTCGAGCGCTCGCACTCCCAAACCAGAGCCTCGTCAAACCGGCGGCGGTTGTACAGACCCGTGAGGGGATCGGTGAGCGCCACCTCTCGCAGGGACGCGAGGGCGGCTTGCAGCCTGCGGTTCGCCTCGTGCGTGTCAGCGAGACCCTTCACCGCGAGGCTTGCCAGCAGCCACACGCTGGTGGCGAGAAGGGCTCCGCCCGGTCCGACCCGCAGGGCCATCACCATGAGGTGGGAGAGAGGCACGTACAGCACCACCGCAACTGCGGCGAGGGTGAGCCAGCGCCCGGGCCGGAGGTGGGCTGGATCCCGGGTGTCTAGGAAGCGGCCGACGGACACCACAACCCCCGTGAGCGCTCCGAACGCGCCCCCGGCGACGAACAGAGCAGCCGCCTCCCGCCAGCTGGGGTTCGGAGGGAGGGCGCCGGGCACCATCGCATGGAAGGCGACATCGGCCACGGCGAGTCCCGCGGTAGCGTTGCCCACGTACAACACGGCGCGCCAGACGCTGGCCCGCTGGGTTAGGGCCAGGACCAGCGCCGACAGCAGGTTCAAAGGAACCCCGACCGGCCAGCCCACCAGCCACACCGTAGCCAGGGCCACCGGCCCCTGCATGGTGTAGAGGACCCCACCGGGAAGGCGGACGGCGATCAGGTTCCCCGCCGCCCCGAGCGCGAGCAGCAAGCTCCCCAGGCCCGGGTCCACCGTAGAGAGCCTTGGCAACCCAACCGCCGCCAGCGCCAAGCCCGCACACCCCCACGCCACCGCGTAGGCCCGGTAGGCGGACGTGTGTTCCGCCTTCGGCCCGGCGGCCGGAAGCTCGGCACCGAGCGGGTCTAGCGCGGGTTCCCGCGTGGGGTTGCGCACCCTGCCTCCTGAACACCGACTCCCGGGACGCGATCCACCCGCTGAACGAACGGTGCCAGAGCGCTCTTTGGTCTGCCCCGCGAAGCCTGTGTTACAATCCCATTATCAACGCAGCACGCGCTGTGCCGGAAGGAGGTGTGAAGATGGCTACCGTCCGGGTCGGGAAGGACGAGTCGCTGGATAGCGCCCTCCGCCGGTTCAAGCGCCAGGTCCAGCGTTCGGGGATCCTCGTGGAGGCCAAGCGGCACGAGCACTATGAGAAGCCGAGCGACCGGCGCCGGCGCAAGGCCGCGAAGCGGGCCCGCAAGGCGTCCCGCTGAGGCCTGGCGCCGACCGCACGGCAGGATCCCACCGGGCTCCGAGGGCTTCGGAGCCCGGTTCGTTTGGAGGGTTGAGCGATGAGCCTCGCGGCGAGGATCGCGGAGGATCTGCAGCGGGCGCTCAAGAACCGGGATGAGGTGCGGCTGTCAACGTTGCGTCTGGCGCGGGCTGCCCTGCACAACCTGGAGATCGAGCGGGGCCGTCCGCTCTCCGACGAGGAGGCCATGGAGGTGTTGCGCCGCGAGGTCAAACGGCGGCGCGAGGCCATCGAGGCGTACCGGCGGGGGGGCAGGGAGGACGCCGCCCGACGGGAAGAGCTGGAGATGGCGGTGCTGCTGGAGTACCTCCCTCAGCCCTTGTCCGACGAGGAGCTGCGGAGACTGGTGGCCGAGGCCATCCGCGAGACGGGGGTCAGGGACCCGCGGGAGGCAGGCCGGGTGGTCGGGTGGGTCATGGCCCGCGCCCGGGGCCGCGCGGACGGTCGCCGGGTGGCGGAGCTGGTGGCAGAAGCCCTGCGCTCGGACTGACGGCGATGGCGGGCCGGCGGGTCAGGAGAGCACGGCGCGCCCACAGCGCGGGCGGGGTAGTGTACCGTCGGGGGTTTCAGGGTCCTGAAGTCCTGCTCTTGCGCCACGAGAGCGGCAAGTGGATGCTCCCCAAGGGAACCATCGAGGCCGGCGAGACCGACGAGCAGGTGGCGCTCCGGGAGGTGGCGGAGGAGGCAGGGTTGCGGAACCTCCGGCCTGTGGCGGATCTGGGCGAGGAGCGCTACCGGTTCTACTGGCGGCCAGAGCGAACCTTCTACGACAAGACCGTCCACTACTTCCTCCTGGAGTGGCAGGGCGGGGAGGAGCCTGCACCGCAGCGGGAGGAGGGGTTCTTGGAGGCGCAGTGGGTGCCGGTGGAAGAGGCGGTGCGCCGCGTCCGCTACCGCGAGACCAAGGAGGTTCTGCGAAGGGCGCAGCAGGCACTTGAGGCTCAGGTGGTGGCGAAGGGGGAACGCGCGTGATCCCGGATCCCCAAGCCTACGTGGAGGATACCCTCCGCAAATACAGCGAGTTCGTTAACCCAGGTCTGGTCAAGCTGTACCGCTTCGCCGGGGTGGAGACGGTGGAGTGGGAGGCGCAGGGGGTCGTGGTGCGGGACGTGCACGGCCGCGAGTACCTGGACTTCTCCGGTGGACCGGCGGTCTTCGCCCTCGGCCACCGCCATCCCCGGGTGGTGCGGGCCGTGGTGGAGCAGATTCAGCGGATGCCCATGTCCGTGAGAGCGATGCCGCGCAGGCCGGAGGCGGAGCTGGCGGCACTTCTGGCCGAGGTCACCCCGGGCGACCTGCGGTACTCGTTTTTCTGCAACAGCGGTGCCGAGGCGGTGGAGGGTGCGCTGAAGCTGGCGCGCTTGGTGACGGGCCGTCCTGGCTTCGTGGCCACGGAGGGGGCTTTCCACGGCAAGACCTTCGGGGCGCTTTCCGCCAGCGGCCGCCAAAAGTACCGGAGACCCTTCGAGCCCCTGCTGCCCGGTTTTCGGCACGTGCCCTTCGGGGACGCCGACGCCCTCGCAGAGGCCGTGGATGGAAGCGTGGCCGCGGTGGTGGTGGAACCCATCCAGGGCGAGGGCGGAGTCCGGATCCCTCCCGACGACTACCTGCCCCGGGTCCGGGAGATCTGCGACCGGACCGGGGCCCTGCTGATCGTGGACGAAGTGCAGACGGGCCTCGGCCGCACGGGCCGCATGTTCGCCTGCGAGCACTGGGGTGTGGTGCCGGACATCCTTACGCTGGCGAAGGCTCTGGGTGGCGGGGTGATGCCCATTGGCGCCTTTGTGGCACGGCCCCACCTGTGGGAAGCCTTCACCCAGGACCCGTACCTGCACTCGTCCACCTTCGGCGGCAACCCTGCGGCCTGCGCCGCGGGTGTAGCGACCCTTCAGGTCCTGTTGGAGGAGCGCCTCCCGGAACGTGCCGCGGAGATGGGCGAACTCCTTCTTTCCTCGCTGCGGGACGTGGCGGGCCGTCATCCCCGCTGGGTGAGGGAGGTGCGGGGAAAGGGCCTGCTGGTGGGCGTGGAGTTCACAGACCCCGACGTGGCGCTTTTGGCTTCCGCAGAGGCCATGGCGCGCGGCGTGATCTTTTTCTTCTCGTTGAACCGACCCGAAGTGGTCCGGCTGGCCCCGCCTCTCATCGTGGAGCGCGCACACGTGGAGACCGCCTGCCGCGCCCTGGACAGCGCCCTCGAAGCGGTCACCGAGAGCCTCGGGCTCTCCCTGTGACCGACGGATGATTCCCCGGTCGGAGTACGAGGAGCGTCAGGAACGCGCCCGCCGCCGGATGGCGGCCCTGGGGTTCGGAGGCCTCGTGTGCGTCTGCGGGCCCTTTTACGAACGCCCCGGGGACGTGGCGTACCTGTGCGGGCACTTCCCTCCCTTCCCCAGTTCGGAAGGCGACCGGGAGGTGGCGGGGACCGGTCACGCGGTGCTCGTGCTCGACCGCGAGCGCGCGATCCTTGTGGTGGACACCCCCTACTACCGGGAGGACCTGGTGGTCGCCTCCGAGGTGCGGGTCGCGCGGCACCTGTGGCGGGAAGCTGCACGGCTCCTACCTCTCAACACCGGGCCGGTGGGCTGCGTGGGGTGGGATCGGCTCCCGGCCGAGGGGCTTGAGGCCTTCCGGTCCGTGGGCGCGGAGCTCGTGCGGGTGGACGACCTGGTCCGCACCCTCCGCAGGGTGAAGAGCCGTGCAGAGATCCAGCTACTCCGGGACGCCTGCGGGTGTGCGCGGGAGGCTTTGCTGGCGTCCGCCGCCGCCTGCCTTGGTGGAACGCCAGAACGGGAGGTGGCGGCGCGGGGTACAGCTGCGGCCCTGTTGGCCGGCGCGGACTTCGTGCGCTACCTCAGGGTTCACTCCGGGCCTTGGAGTGCCTGGGCTACCCGCTGGCCGCCTGCCACCGACCGCCTCCTTGAGAAGGGCGATCTCGTGCTTCTGGACGCAGTGGGGGCCAGGGGTGGGTACGCGTTCGACGTGGGCCGAACGACCTTGGTCGGGTTCGACCTGCTGCCCTGGCAGCGCCAGATGCTTGAGGCAACCCAACGAGCCCTCGCTGGGGCGCTCGGTGCCCTCCGGCCCGGGGCCACGGCTGGCGAGGTGGTGGCGGCCGCGCTGGCCGCATACGAGGCGGCGGGGCTGCGGGAGCACGCCTCCCCGTTCGTCGGACACGGGATCGGCATTGAGACCGTGGAAGCCCCTCTGCTGCGGGAGGGAGGAGAGGACGTCCTGCAGGAAGGGATGGTGCTGTGTGTCGAACCCGGAGTGTACGCGCCCGGTCGAGGCGGCGCCTGCGTGGAGGAGGTGGTGGTGGTCGTCGAGGACGGATGCGAGGTCCTGACCGCAGCCATCCCGAGACGGCTGTGGGAGTAACCCGCTGCCTTTCGCACCCGCAAAGGTCCTGAGCACCGCGAAGGTTTCGCCGCTCCCACGGGTCCCGAAGGCTGCACACCCGCCCCTCGAGCGGTCAGGAGCCGCCGAAAGGGGTGGCAGCGAAGTTGCTCAGGGGATGGATAGATCCGGCCGGCGACCTGCACGAGCGACCGGCAGGGGAGGACGGATGGCAGAGGGATTGCGCACGCGGGTCCTGGTCGTGGACCCTCACCCGATTTTCCAGGTGGGGCTCGAGACGGTTCTGCAGCAGGACGCCCGCATTGAGGTCGTGGGGCTGTGCGACAACGCGCTGGCCGCCCTAGAGGCATGCGCGAAAGCCCAGCCCAACCTGGTGATCCTGGAAGTTCACCTGCCGGGGATGAACGGAGTCGAGTTGTGCCGCACCATCAAGCGCGAGCATCCTGGGATAGAGGTCCTCGTGCTCACCGCGGACGACCACGACGAAGCCGTGTTCGAGGCCATCCGGGCGGGCGCTACGGGATACATCCTCAAGGACATCACCCCGGAGAACCTGCTGCGCGCCATCCACTCCGTGATGCGGGGCCAGACCATGATCCACCCGCGCATCGCCCGCCGAGTCCTGGACCGGCTCTCCTTCATCACGCAGGATCCGGAGCGAGGCGGCCGCCTTTACGGGAACGGCCTCACGGAACGGGAGATCGAGATCTTGGTGGAGGTGGCCAAGGGCGCCACCAACAAGGAGATCGCCAAGAAGCTGTTCATCTCCGAGAGCACCGTCAAGAGCCGGCTGCGGAACATCTTCCGGAAAATCGACGTCCGGGACCGCGCGGAGGCGGCGGCCTACGCCATCCGCAAGGGGTACATGCGTTAGGCTGCGGCGCCGGCTCGCACCCCCAGAGCACCACCGGCCTCGGTGACAACGGCCCTTCGGGGGGTGGCGCGCCCGTGGGAGGATCCGAAGCGCTCGACCCCGCGGACGTTGCGGCGAGTCCCTGGCGTTTGAGCTGGCGCGGCGGTACCCGCGGGCCTGGGTGCTGGCCACGGAGCGAGTCGAACGTTGGATTCGCCGGGGCCGGGCGCTGGCTGCGCGAGTCCACCTGCTGAACCTCAACCTTGAACAGGAGGACTTGAGAGAGGTGGGCCACCCTGGAGTCTTCGGCCTGGTGGTCTGCTGCGGCGTGCTGGAACACGGGGACGAGGACCGCACGGCGGCCCGCCACCTCGCCGAGAGCCTCAGGGCCTTCGGCCGACTTGCTGGCCCACGTGGCCGCTCAAGGCCGCTTCCAGTCTGAGCGCTTCGCCCTCCGACGTTGGAAGCAGGTACCTTCCGTCGACCCCGCCCACCTCGAGCCCGGCCGAGTCCACGTCCGGGAGGGCGACACGCCCGCGGAGATCCGGTTTCTCTTGGAGGCTGCGGGCTTCGGGTGGACCGGTGGCGGTGGACCTTCGGAACGGTGGCGATGTGGGCGTACACGCTGCACGAGGTCCTCGAGCAACGCAGGCTCGCGTACTGTGGCGCGGCGCTCCCGCTGCTGATGGCAGCCGGTGTTCTGGACGACTTCACCTCTCACCGGGATGGGGTGGGCGTGCTGGTCTCCGCCTCGCCCGCATGACCGATCGGGTACGGCGGCTCCTCCGATCGGGGGTCGGTGGACACCCCACGCGACCCTATGTGGCCCGCCCGGGAGGGACGGGCTGTGGCTAGCCGGTCGAGACGACCATTGGACGCGATCGAGTGCTTTCCAGGGGGGCGAAGGCCTGCTAAGAAGGAACCATACCGCACGGGAGGTGAGTTGTGGCGACGGCTGTCCGGTGGGAGCACGAGTCCAGGGCGCGGGCGGGCGACCGCCCCGAGACGGAGCGGTTGCTCGCCGCGGTGCGCGAGGCGGCCCGGACCATGGCGTTCGGGCACATTCTGATCAAGGTCCAGGACGGGCGGGTCGTGCAGGTGGAGAAGACGGAGAAGGTCCGGTTCGAATAGCAGGTCGAGGAGTCCGTAGGACCGCCCCGGTGCGGGCGGAGCGGGACCGTACCAAGGGCTGACCCGAAAAAGACACGGGAGGCCTCCTGCAAACGCAGGAGGCCTATTTGTTTGCACCGGGGCGGGCGATGGAGCAGATCAGCGTGCGGACCTCGGAATGTCGGAGGATTGACGACAGTGGCGGCCTCGGACCCGTGGTGGTGGGCGACCGCGTGGTGTACGGCGACCGCGTGTGGAAGGTGGTGGGCATCTACCTGGTGTACGACCCCGCCACCGGACAGACGGAGGAGTACTGCGTTCTGAGCGGACTCGCAAATAGGGGGCCTTCGGAGGGACGGTGAAGGGAGGCGATTGGGATGAGTCGGTGGTGGAGAACCCAGGCGTGGCTGGCGGTGGCTGTGGTGCTCACGCTGGGGCTGGTCGCCGCGGCGCAGACGCCGGAGGAGTACGTCCTCGGACCCGGGGACGTGGTGGACATCGTGGTGTTCGGTGAGCCCACGCTCACCGTAACGGTCACGATCCGGCCGGATGGCCGGATCAGTTACCCCATGCTGGGAGAGCTGCAGGTGACCGGGATGCGCCCCGCGGACCTGGCCGCCCGGATCGCCGAAGGCCTGCAGCGCTACATCCGACGTCCGCAGGTGACCGTATCACTGCGGGACGCCCGCGTGCGGCCGTACGTGTACCTGGTGGGTCAGGTGGCCCGGCCGGGAGCGTACGAGATCCAGCGCGGCTGGACGGTGGTCCAGGCCATCGCGTTCGCGGGAGGGGTTACGCCCCGGGCGGATCTGCGAAAGTCCCAGATCGTGCGTCAGAAGGAGGCCATCCCGGTGGACCTGGAGCGGCTCTTGCTCCGGGGCGAGACCCAAGAAGCCCCCGCGGTGATCGGCGGCGATGTGGTGGTGATCCCGGAGTCGCCCCTGCGCAGAGTCTACGTCCTGGGCTTGGTCATGCGGCCCGGCGTCTACGAGATCTCCGAGGGGGCCCGCCTGCACGAGGCCATCAGCATGGCCGGCGGGCCGGAGCGCCGCGCGGCTCTGGAAGCCGTGGGGCTCATCCGCCAGGATACCCCCCAGCGCGCACGCCTGCAGACCTACGATCTGTTGCGGTTCCTGCGCAGCGCGGACGTTTCCCAGAACCCTCCCTTGCAGACGGGGGATCTGGTCTTCGTGCCCGAGACGCGCACACCGGACTGGGAAACGCTGCTGCGGGGTCTCAGTTTCATCTTCCCGTTCCCCTTGATCCGCTGGTAGCGCGGGAAACCTGGAAGGAGGCCGGGCCATGGAATTCTGGCAGTACTACCGAGTGTTGCGGCGCCGCAAGTGGATCTTCGCTGTGGTTTTGCTCCTGGGCGTCGGGGCGGTCCTCTACGGGTACCAGCCGCCTCCCGCAGGGTACGCGGCCACTGCTTCCATCAAGGCCGAGAGCCCTGCCGCGGTGCTGTCGGTGCTTAACAGCCGGACGGTGCTCGCGGAGACCGCGAAGGCGATGGGGACGACCCCGGGGACGCTGCACCGCCGGATCGTGGTGCGGGAGGACCGCGACGGGGGTTTGGTGCGCGTCATGGCGCTGGCGGATGGGCCCGAGGAGGCGGAGAAGCTGGCCAATGCCTTCGTGCAGGCCGGGCTGCGGGTGTACGAGGGGCTGATCCGCGAGGGCGCCACGCGCCAGCGGGAGTTCATCCAGGCGCAGCTCCGACAGGCGCAAGCTCGTCTGGACCGGGCGGAAGCCGCTCTGGCTCGCTTCCGCACGCGTAGCGGTGCGGCCCTCAGCCCCACCGTGGCCGCGGGCCTCGACCGCACCCTGGCGCTGGAGTCGGCTCGGGACGCCGCTCTGGCGGAGCGGGCGGATGTCGAGGCACGCCTTGCGGCCACCGACGCTTTGCTGAGCCGGGAGCAGAGGACTCGCTCGGAGCGGGTGGTGCGAGAGAATCCCGCCGCGCAGCGGATCGAGAGCGAGCTGGTGGGATTGCAGATCGCGCTGAACGCGGAGCTGGCTGTCCACACGGAGGAGCACCCGAACGTGATCGCCCTGCGCACCCGCATTGCGCAGCTGGAGC
>JBEQAH010000004.1:0-27815 GCA_041640435.1 bacterium
CTAGCGTCCAGGACCAGCCAGCGGGCGGGCCCGGTGGTGGCACCCGGCGGACTGTACCTGGTGGGGGTGGGCTATACTGAGTGGCGCGGGGGCCCGTAGCTCAAGGGTCAGAGCGGCCGGCTCATAACCGGCGGGTTCCTGGTTCGAGCCCAGGCGGGCCCACTGGCGGTGCAGCGCCCAGGCGATACACTAGGCCCCGTGGGTGTGAACTCGAGCCAGGACCGGAAGCGGGCGTACGTGCGGGCGATGTTCAGCGCCATCGCCCGACGCTACGACCTCCTGAACTCCCTGCTGAGCCTGGGGCTGCACAGGCGCTGGAAGCGGTACGCCGTCCAGTTGGCCGACCCTCCTGCGGGCGGGCTGGCCCTGGACGTGTGCTGCGGTACCGGCGACCTGGCGCTCCTCCTGAGGCAGAGGTTAGGGCCGCGGGGACGAGCTGTGGGGGTGGACTTCGCCGAGCCCATGCTCCGGCTGGCGCTTCACAGGGCTAAGGCGTTTGCCGGTGTGTGGTTCGTTCAGGGTGACGCGGAAGCCCTACCCTTCCCGCAGGACGCGTTCCACGTGGCCACGGTGGGATTCGGAGTCCGGAACGTGGCGCGGGTGGACCGGGCGCTGCGGGAACTGTTCCGTGTCCTGAAACCGGGCGGCCGGCTCGTGGTGCTGGAGTTCAGCGCACCGCGCAACCGGCTGTTTGGCGCGCTGTACGACTTCTATTCGTACACCGCGGTGCCGTGGGTGGGCAGGCGCCTCTCTCACCATCCCGACGCCTACTGGTACCTGCCCACCTCCATCCGCAGCTGGCCCGACCAGGAGGCGTTCGCCGATCTATTGCGCCAGGCAGGGTTCGTAGGCGTCCAGTACCGGAACTTGCTGTTCGGGGCTGTGGCTGTGCACGCGGCGGACAAGCCGGTAGCGGCCAAGGAACGGGGCTCGGAGAGGGCGAACTTGTGGGAACCAGACCCGCGGGGCCGGGAGAGGTGAGGCGGTGAGCGAGCCGCACGAGCAGACGGGCGTGTACCGCCTGGGGGAAGAGTTGACCGGGGTGTTCGAGATCCTCCTGGAGGTGTACCGGGCCCTCCAGGAGCGGGGCTACAGCCCGAAGGACCAGCTGGTGGGCTACCTGATCTCGGGCGACCCGACGTACATCACGAGCCACCGGGGCGCGCGGTCACTGATCCGCAAGGTGGAGCGGGACCGGATCCTGGAGGAGCTGGTCCGCTTCTACGTGGACAGCCGCATCCGCCCCTCCCTTGAGCGGTAGCGGGGTGCGCGCGGCGCCGCGGGGCCGTTCCCGGTCGCCCGCCCCGAAGGAGGTCTAGTTTGGCCGAGGTCCTCGTGGTCCGGGGTGGCCGCCGGCTAGAGGGGAGCGTGAAGGTGGCGGGCGCGGTGAACACCGTGCTGCCCATCATGGCCGCCGCGGCCCTGGCCCCGGACGTATCCATCGTTGAGAATGTTCCCCGCTGCCGCGACGTGCAGGTCATGGCGGAGATCCTCCGGAGTCTGGGCTGCGAGGTCGACCTCACCGACGGGGGCCGCTTGGCCGTGGACGCCCGGCGCCTTGAAGGGGTGCACGCGCCGGCGGAGCTGTGCGGGCGCATCCGTGGCTCGTACTACGCCGCCGGGATGCTCCTGGGCCGGGTGGGCCGTTTCGAGGTGGGGCTGCCCGGCGGGGACTCCATCGGCGGTCGGCCGGTGGACTTCCACGTGAAGGGGTTCACCGCCCTGGGCGCCGAGGTGGCCACCGAGCGCGGTTACATGGTGGGCCGGGCGCGGCGTCTACGGGGCGTGGAGTTCTTCGTCCCCCGCCGCAGCGTGGGGACCACCATCAACCTCATGCTGGCCGCGGCACTGGCCCAGGGGACCACTGTGCTTCGCAACGCGGCCCTGGAGCCCGAGGTCACGGACACCGCGGTGTTCCTGAACCTCATGGGTGCCCGCGTGCGGGGCGCGGGCACCCCCACGATCGTGGTGGAGGGGGTGCAGAAGCTACACGGAGCGCGATACGCAGTCATCCCCGACCGCATCGAGGCGGGGACGTATCTGGTGGCCGGGGCCGCCACCGGCGGAGATGTGGAGGTGGACGCCCTGATCCCCGAACACGTGACCGCTCTGCTGAGCAAGCTGGCCGAGGCGGGCTGCGAGGTGGAAGCGAACACCGACCGGGTCCGGGTGCGGGCGCCCCGACGGTTGCGGGCGGTGGACATCGACACCGCACCGTTCCCGGGCTTCGCCACGGACCTGCACCCGCCCTTCGTCGCGCTGCTGGCCACCGCGGAGGGGGAGGCGGTGGTCCGGGAGACCATCTACGACGGCCGCATGGGCTACGCCTACGAGCTGGTGAAGATGGGTGCTGAGATCCGCGTGGAGGGGAACACCGCGTACGTGCGTGGGGTGGAGCGCCTCACGGGGGCGGCAGTCGAGGCCTTGGACATCCGCGGGGGCGCGGCGGTGGTGATCGGCGGGCTCGCCGCGGAGGGCGAGACGCGGATCCACGGGCTGGAGCACCTGGACCGGAAGTACGACGGTCTGGACCACAAACTGCGCGCCCTCGGTGCGGAGGCCCACCGCGTGGCGGAATCGGGCGCGCCCGTCCCCGTAGGTGCTTGAGCCGCCCGGCCCCGTGTGCGAGAATCCCTACGGGCCGGTACGGCCTCATACCCAGCCGAGGAGCGTAGATCGTGTCGTCGGGCGGTCCTGAGGTCACCCGCATTGCGCGCGTCCCCACGGACGGCAGCCAGGTGGCGCCCGTGGAGCAACTGGTAGAGGTCCTGCACCGGTTGCCGGGCGGCCAGATCCTCGTGACCAGCATCGAGAACGTCTTGAACTGGGCCCGGGCCCGATCCCTTTGGCCCCTCACCTTCGGGCTTGCGTGCTGCGCCATGGAGATGATGCAGGCCATGGGTACCCGCTTCGACCTGGACCGGTTCGGGGTCATCCCGCGCGCCACGCCCCGCCAGGCGGACCTGATCATCGTGGCGGGGCGGTGCACCATCAAGATGGCGCCCGTGGTCCGGCGGCTGTGGGAGCAGATGCCGGAGCCCAAGTACGTGATCAGCATGGGGTCATGCGCCACCTGCGGCGGGCCCTTTTACTACGACAACTACTCCATCCTGAAGGGGATCGATACCGTCATCCCCGTGGACGTGTACGTACCCGGGTGCCCTCCGCGGCCGGAAGCCCTCATCGAGGGTGTGCTGAAGCTGCAGGAGAAGATCCAGAAGGAGCGCCGCCTGACCCGCCGGCTGCAGGAGGCGGCGGGAGTGTAGGATGCGGTCTTTACGCACCGAGGAACTGATCCTGAACATGGGGCCCCAGCACCCCAGTACCCACGGGGTGTTGCGCCTCATCGTCACCCTGGACGGGGAGAACATCGTGGAGGTCCAGCCCGACATCGGGTACCTCCACTCCTCCGTCGAGAAGATGATGGAGCACCGGAACTACACGCAGAACATCGCGCTGGCGGACCGGGGGATGGACTACCTGTCCGCCCTGGTGAACGAGATGGCGGTGATCCGGGCGGCGGAAACCCTGGCGGAGGTGCCGGTCCCGGAGCGCGCCCGCTACATCCGGACCATCTTCATGGAGCTCCAGCGGCTCGCCAGCCACCTCCTGTGGCTGGGAACCTACGGCATCGACCTGGGGGCCTTCACGGCCTTCCTGTGGTGCATGCGGGAGCGGGAGCTCATCATGGACCTTTTCGAGTCCGTGACGGGCGGGCGGCTGCACCACGTGTACTTCCGGCTGGGGGGCGTGAACGAGGACCTCCCTCCGGGCTGGACGGACCGCTGCCGGGAGTTCTGCCACTACTTCCTGAACCGCCTGGACGAGTACCACCAGCTGCTCACGGGCAACCCCATCTGGCAGGCCCGCACCCAGGGTGTGGGGGTGCTGACCCGGGACCAGGCCATCGCCTTCGGCGCCTGCGGGCCCGTGGCGCGGGCTTCAGGGCTGGCGTGGGACGTGCGGAAGAGCCACCCCTACGAGGTGTACGACCGGGTGGACTTCCAGGTGCCCGTGTACACCGAAGGGGACTGTTACGCCCGGTACCTGGTGCGAATGGACGAGATGCGGGAGAGCACCCGCATCATCCTGCAGTGCCTGGACCAGATGCCTCCCGGCGAGGTGAGGGCAGCGCGGGTCCCTCTGAACCTGAAGGTGCCTCCGGGCGAGGTGTACACGCGGGTGGAGTCCCCCCGGGGGGATCTGGGGATCCACCTAGTCAGCGCGGGCGGGGAGACGCCCTGGCGGGTGAAAATCCGGGCCCCGTCCTTCGTGAACCTGCACGCCCTGACGGAGATGATGAGGGGCTGGAAGGTGGCGGACATCATTGCCATCCTGGGCAGCATCGACATCGTGCTGGCGGACGTAGACCGCTAGGCGGACGTAGACCGCTAGAGGAGGCACGGGCAGGAGATGACCGCGTTGCTCAAGCGCACCGCAGCGGCCCTGCAGGGCCTGGTGACGGGGCTCGGGGTGACGTTCCAGAACCTGGCCCGGCCCAAGGTCACCCTCATGTACCCGCTGGAGAAGTCCAACGTGTCACCCCGGTGGCACGGACTGCTGGCTCTGCCCGTAGACACCGAGACCGGCAACGACAAGTGCATCATCTGCTTCCAGTGCGAGCGGATCTGCCCGAGCCGCTGCATCCACATCGAGGCCACAGGGAAGGGCAAGGAGCGGCTGCTCACCCGGTTCGACATCGAGATGGACAAGTGTCAGTACTGCGGGTTGTGCGTGGAGGTGTGCCCCACGGAAGCCATCGTCTTCATCCCCCACTACGAGGCCAGCACGTACAACCGCGCGAACCTCCTGTACACCCTGGAGGACCTGCACCGGGCAGCGCCCAAGGAGCCCGTGGCCCGGGGGATCCTGGCATGATCCCGGCGAGCCGCAACCCCGCGGGCGGGTTCTTCCCCCCCGAGCTGGTGGCCAAACTCCGGGGGCTTTTCCCGGAGGTCCAGGACGCCGCGGAACGGGCGCGGGAGGCGCTCGTGGCCTTCGAGCGCGAGCAGGAGGAGCGGCAGCGCCGCTATCAGGAGGAGGTGGAGCGGGCGAAGGCCGAGGGGAAGCCGGCCCCCCGACCGCCCCGCCGGGAGGAGCCCGCCGTCCCCCGCTACCGGACGCCCACCCTAGAGGTGCCGCTTGCCATCTTTCGGCCCGTGATGGAGTTCCTGCGGGACGACCCGGAGTTCCGCTTGGACTACCTGTCCTTCGCCAGCGCCATCGACTGGAAGGACCGAATGGAGTGCACCTACCACCTGTGGTCCACGGTGCACAACCACGAGCTGGTGGTGAAGGTGCCCGTGGGCCGCGACAACCCCCGCATCCCCACCGTGAGCGACCTCTGGCGCACCGCGGAGTGGCACGAGCGCGAGACGTACGACCTGTTCGGCGTGGTCTACGAAGGACACCCCGACCTGCGCCGCATCCTCATGACGGACGACTGGAAGGGACACCCCCTGCGCAAGGACTACGTGTACGAGGACCCTGATTGGCTGGTGGAGCTGGCCAGGATCCGCCAGAGCGAGGTGTCCGGGATCGAGCCGCCTCTGGGAGAGCGGGCCTAAAACGTCCCGGGCCGGAACACGCCCACCTCGAAGACCCGCCCGTGCGCGGGCGTGGGTCCGTACAGCGCGGTGAACTGGATCCCCAACTGCCGGTACCGGAGGATCCGCGCGCGGAGCCCGCGCTCGAGCCCGCACTCCACCCGCTGAAAGCCGGGGCCATACAGCGCTTCCGCCCGCTCCAGGGGCTGGCCCAGACGCACTCCCCGGTCGGTCAGGAAGGGTCCTGTCGGGCCGAAGGCGGCCAGCACCCGCAGATCCAGGGTGTGTGCGTCCGCGGTGAGCCACAGCCCCTCCCGCCGCCAAGTGAACCGCACCACCCGGCCGGAGGCCCGGATGGTGCAGTTGCGGGTGGCCTGCTCCATGTCCACCTCGGTCCGCTCCGCCCCTGCGCGGCCGACGCGGGCCACGAGCCCTTCCACACCCAGGTCCAGGCGGTACGGGCCGATGCCCGCCGCCGGCACCACGCGCAGGACCGGGGCCGAGGCAGAAGGTTCGGGCTGTGCCGGTGACCTCGCGCAAACCCATAGCACCACCGCGCCCGCCGCGAGCAGGGTCAGCGTGTGACGCACGGGTTCCCCTCCCCGCGCAGAACGCCGGGTCGGAACACCCCTATGTTGAAGATGCGACCGTGGATGGGCTGGCCGGGGTCGTACGCGGCCGCGAACTGCAGGCCCAGGTCATGGTAGCGCACCAGCGTGATCTTGTCGTGTCGGCAGTCCACCCGCGCGTAGCCCGTCCCGTAGGCGCGGAGGGCCCGGTCCAGCGGCATCATGAGACGGATGCCCCGGTCCGTGACGAAGCGGGACAGGGTCCCGTACACACCCACCACCCGCACCCGCCCGCTGTCCAGCTCAAAGGACACAAGATAGCCACTGGATTTCCAGTCGTACGACAGGATGTTCCTCTCCGGGTAGCGGTCCACGCGCTCGGGCCGCCCCAGCACCGCCACCATCTCCGCCGCCCGCATGCGGACGGTGATGGGCCCGATGCGCTGCCCTGGCACCACCCGCACCTCCGGAGAGGCGGTTGGGGGTGGCTCAACCTCCGCTGCGGAAGCGGCCGCGGCGAGGCAAAAGGCCACGAGCAGGATCGCCCCGCGGCCGGCAGGGGTCCCCGAGCCGTGCATCCAATACCTCCTCGCTCGTATTGTACGGAGGCCAGGAGGCGACGGTTCGGTGCGCCAGCCCACGGTGTACGTGTCCAGGCCACTCCCTGGGCGGGCGTTGGACCTGCTGCGGGAGCATTGCGCGGTGCAGGTGTGGCCGGACTCGGAGATGCCGCCTCCCCGGGAGGTGCTGCTGGAGGCGGTCCGGGAAGCGGACGGGTTGATCAGTCTGGTGACAGAGCGCGTGGATGAGGAGCTGCTCGAGGCCGCGCCCAGGCTGCGGGTGGTCAGCAACGTGGCGGTGGGCTACGACAACGTGGACGTGAGGGCGGCCACCCGGCGAGGCGTGGTGGTGACCAACACGCCAGACGTGCTGACGGAGACCACCGCGGACCTGGCGTGGGCGCTGCTGCTGGCCGCCGCACGCCGGTTGGCCGAGGCGGACCGGTTCACCCGGGCCGGCCGGTGGAAGGCGTGGGGGCTCGAACTGCTGCTGGGCCAGGACGTGTACAGCCGCACGCTGGGCGTGGTCGGCATGGGGCGCATCGGCCGTGCGGTGGCGCGTCGAGCCGCCGGCTTCCACATGCGGGTGCTGTACGCGAGCCGCACCCGCCGCGAGGACGTCGAGCGGGAGCTGGGGGCGGAGTGGCGGACCTTGGACGACCTGCTGTCGGAAGCGGACTTCGTGAGCCTCCACACCCCCCTCACGCCCGAAACCCGCCACCTCATCGGCCGGGATCAGCTGCGCCGTATGAAGTCCACCGCGGTCCTGGTGAACACCGCGCGGGGTGCGGTGGTGGACGAGCAGGCCCTGGTGGAAGCCCTGCGGGAGCGGTGGATCTGGGCCGCCGGGCTGGACGTGTTCGAGCAGGAGCCGCTTCCGGCGGATTCGCCGCTTCTGTCCCTGGACAACGTGGTCCTCGCCCCCCACATCGGCAGCGCCAGCTTTGCCACCCGGGCGCGCATGGCCGAGATGGCCGCGGAGAACTGCGTGGCTGTCCTCCGCGGGCGGCGACCGCCCAACCCCGTCAACCCCGAGGTCCTGGGCCGCCTGAACCCCTGAGGCTCCTGTACAGGCGGCAGGTGCGGTCCTCCACTTCCTGGACGATCCGGTCCCACCGGCGGAGCACGTTCTCCAGCGACCGCTGAGCCCGAGCGCGCAGCGGTGCGGCGAGCATCCCCAGCTCCTCCGCGTCCAGGACCACGGGAGCGCTCCCAGGTCGGGCCAGGACGTCGACCCCCAGGTCCGTCCACTCCACCGTGAGTCTGCCCAGTCGGGCGGGCGTGGCCACGTTCACGTAGTACGCGACGGTGCGGCCCTCGGGCACGACCCAGTGGTACACGTTGTACCAGCGGGCGCGCCAGTAGTACGCGAAGGTGGCCACGCCGAGCTCCAGGTGAAGGTCCCCCACCCGCCGCGCCTGATCCACCACGTAGAAGAGGGCCACACCTGCGGACCAGCGCTCCAGGAGCCGGCACGGGAACCGCACCGACCCGCCGCCCGGGCGGCACTTGATCTCCACCACCGCCGGGAGGTGACCGGCAGGAATCCAGAGCCGACCCGGAGTGCTCACGGGGGGATTGTAGAACGGAGGGCAGGAGCCGGGCTTGGAGGAACCGAAATAAGCGGAGGACTCCTTGCAAGGGAGGGAGCGGGGATGGACAGACGGCGTAGCGCGGTGTGGTGGGCGGTCCTCGGGGTGCTGTTCCTTCTCGCGGCCGGGTGCGCGCCGCGCGCAAGCCAGCAGGCAACCCCCGCGGCGTCGCCGGCGGCAGGGGTTCCGGACCTCGGCGGGCGGACCCTGCGGGTGGCCACCGACGCCACGTACCCGCCCTTCGAGATGCTGGACAAGGACAAGAACATCATCGGGTACGACGTGGACCTCATCCGTGAAATCTGTCGGCTCGCCAACTGCCGCCCGGAGATCCGCAGCGTGGCGTGGGAGGGCATCCTGCCCGGCGTGCAGCAGGGCGACTACGACGTCGCCATCTCGGGGATCACCATCACCCCCGAGCGGGAGCAGCGTGTGGACTTCACGGAACCCTACATCGAAGTGGGCCAGGTGATTCTCGTGCGGGCGGACGAAACGCGCATCAGCGGTGCGCAGGACCTGGGGGACAAGAGTGTTGCCGTGCAGCTGGGGACCACCAACGACGAGCTGGCGACCAAAATGCAGAAGGAGGGCAAGATCCGGGAGGTCCGGCGCTACCGGACCTTCGACCTGGCCGTGGCGGCCCTGCTGAACCAAGACGTGGATGCGGTGATCATCGACAGCGTGGCCGGACAGGGCTTCATCACCCAGAACCCGGGGCGGCTGAAGACCGTGGGCGAGCGGCTGACCCAGGAGCAGCTGGGGATCGTGGTCCGGGAGGGCAACACCGAGTTGCGGGATGCCTTCAACGCGGCCTTGCGGGTGCTGAGGCAGGACGGAACGTTGGACCGCCTGTACCGCAAGTGGTTCGAGGAGTGGAAGCCGCAGTAGGCGGCTAGAAGCCGTGGCCCGGGGCGCTGCCAACGGGCGCGCTGTTCCTCTTCCCCTGGATCGGGTACCCTGGTGGGCCCTGGTGTTGGCCGGCCTGTTGCTGCTGGTGGCCGCCCGCCTGGCGGGGTCGGAGGTCTACCGGGAGACGTTGCAGTTCCTGTCGGCCGGGGTGGTAGTCACCCTGTTCCTCACCGTTGCCTCCTTCGCTCTGGCCCTGGTGGTGGGGCTCGTGGCGGCCCTGGCCCGGCTCTCGCGGTCTTCGGTCCTCCGCTCCCTGGCCACCCTGTACGTGGAGGTGGTCCGCGGGGTGCCGCTGTTGGTGCTGCTCCTGTACATCGCATTCGTCATCACGCCGTGGCTTTCGGACGTCACGGGGCTGAGGTGGTGGCGGGACAACGTGGTGCGCGCGGTGCTGGGGCTCGGCATCGGCTACGGCGCGTACCTGGCGGAGGTGTACCGGGCAGGGATCGAAGCCATCCCCCGAGGTCAGGTGGAGGCGGCGCTGTCGCTGGGGATGTCTCGGACGCAGGCCCTGCGCTACGTGGTCCTGCCGCAGGCGGTGCGCATCGTGCTGCCGCCGTTGGGGAACGACTTCGTGGCGCTGCTCAAGGACTCGTCCCTGGCCTCCGTGATCTCGGTCACGGAGCTCACCTACTCCGGTAACCTGAACGTAGCCCGGACTTTCCGGGCCTTTGAGACCTACAACGCGGTGGCCCTGCTGTACCTGTGCATGACGCTCGTCGGGTCCGCCGGCGTGCGCGTGCTGGAGCGACTGACCCGGGCGGACGGGTGAAGGGAGGCGTGCGGTGAACGTGGTGGTGACCGGTGTGAACGTGGAGGTGTCCCAGACCCTGCGGGACTACGTGGTGCAGAAACTGGGACGGCTGGCGCGCCACTTCCAGCGTCTGCAGGAAGCTAAGGTGGTGGTGCGGGCGGAGCGCCGGCGGCCAGTGGGCCGCGCGCGGGTGGTGGAAGTGACCGTGTGGGGGGACGGTCTGGTCCTTCGAGGGGAGGAGGTTAGCACAGACCCCTACGGGAGCGTGGACCGGATCGTGGACAAGCTGGAGAGGCAGATCGAGAAGTACCGCAGCCGCTTCATCGAGAAGCGGCGGCTCGATGAGCGGCGGCAGCGCACCACGGAGCGCGCCCGGGCCGGCGCCCCTCAGGAGGAGGAGTCCGAGGGGCCGCGGGTGGTGCGCCGCAAGCGGTTTGCCACCAAACCCATGACGGAGGACGAGGCGGCCCTGCAGATGGAGCTGCTGGGCCACAGCTTCTTCGTCTACCGGGACGCGCAGACCGACCGGTTGTGCGTGCTGTACCGTCGTCGGGATGGGGATTACGGGGTCATCGAGGTGGAGTCGCCATGAGGGCGAGCGCTGCGGCCCTGGTGGCCGCAGCGCTGGTGGGATGCGCCCGCGGGCCGGACCTGGGTAGGTTCCCGCGGCTGGAACTGGAGGGGCCCCGGCTCCTCGAGTCCATCCGGCCGGGGGTGGCGTTCTCCGCCAGCCTCGCCACCGCGTGTCCTCCGGCGGGAGGGCAGCCTGTGGCCGTGATGGTGGACCACGACCCACGCGCGCGGCCCCAAAGCGGCCTCGATGCGGCCTGCTTGGTGTACGAGGTGCCGGTGGAGGCGCGCTTCCCTCGCCTCATGGCGGTGTTCGCAGAGGGCTCCCCGGACCGCGTGGGGCCGGTTCGCAGCCTGCGGCCGGCGTTCTTGCAGCTGGCGGCGGAGCTGGGGGCGGTGGTGGCCCACGCAGGCGCCAGCGAGTCTGCCTACCGGTACATCCGCAGCCACGGCGCGCCCACGGTGAACGAGTTCTCGAACCCCCAGGCGTTCTGGCGGGACCGCAGGCGGCGCATGCCGCACAACCTGTACACCTCGCTTCCAACGCTCCGGGAACTCATGGTGCGCAAAGGGCTCACCGGTGCCGTCTCCCGGCCACCGATGGAGCGCCTGGGGTACGGACTGCCCGAAGGCCCCCCGGCCTCTGAGGTGGAAATTCCCTACCCGGCGGGGTACCGGGTTCGGTTTGTGTACCGGAACGAGGTGTATGAACGGGTGGTGGCGGACCGACTTCACCGGGATGAGGCGACGGGGATGCCGCTGCGGCTCGGCAGCGTGTTGATCCAGTTCGCCCGGTGGCGGGGCTGGCGGGCGGGCCGGGTGGACGTGTCCGAGGTGACCCTGGTCGGCCGTGGCCGCGGGCTGGCTCTGGTGGGGGGCCGCGTGGTGGAAGTGAGGTGGCGGAAGCTCAGCGAAGGGTCTCCCACGGTTTTCGTGGACGCCTCCGGGCGAGGGCTCCTGCTGCCTGGACCCGTGTGGGTGAGCGTGGTCCCCCAAGACCTCCCCGTGGCCGTGCGTTGACTCGGGAAGGCGGGCAGAGGTCGGCTGGTTATAATCAGTGGAGCTGCGACCGGGAGGCGCGATGCTGAAGGTCCTGGACAGGCTACTGGGGCGTTCGGACGACCGCGCGTGGCGCCGCTACCTGCCGGTGGTGGAGCGCGTGAACGCGCTCGAGCCGCAGTTCGAGGCCCTGTCGGACGACGCCCTCCGGGCCAAGACGGAAGAGTTCCGCCGCCGGCTCCAGGAAGGGGAGAGGCTGGACGACCTTCTGCCGGAAGCGTTTGCGGCCGTCCGGGAGGCCAGCAAGCGAACCCTGGGCCTGCGCCACTTTGACGTCCAGCTCATCGGAGGGGCGGTTCTGCACGAGGGCAAGATCGCCGAGATGAAGACCGGCGAGGGCAAGACGTTGGTCGCCACCCTGCCCTTGTACCTGAACGCCCTGCTGGGCCGCGGCTGCCACCTGGTGACCCCCAACGACTACCTCTCTCGCGTGGGCGCGGGATGGATGGGGCCCATCTACCACGCCCTGGGGATCTCCGTGGGGGTAATCTGCCACGAGTTCGCGGGCCTGTACGACCCCAGCTACCAGGACCCCAAGCCCCACGGCGACGACCGGCTCAACCACTTCCGGCCTGTGCCGCGGCGGGAGGCGTACCGGGCGGACGTCACCTACGGCACCAACAACGAGTTCGGCTTCGACTACCTGCGGGACAACATGGCTCTGCGCTTGGAGGACGTGGTGCAGCGGGAGCTGTACTACGCCATCGTGGATGAGGTGGACTTCATCCTCATCGACGAGGCCCGCACCCCCCTCATCATCTCCGGCCAGGTGGAGGAGTCCACCCGCAAGTACTACGAGTTCGCCAAGCTGGTGCGCCGGCTGCAGCCGGGCGTGGACTACACCGTGGACGAGAAGGCCAAGAACGCCTTTCTCACCGACGAGGGCGTCCGCAAGGTGGAGCGGATGATGGGCCTGGACAACCTGGCCGACCCCACCAACGCCGACGCCATGCACCACGTCCAGCAGGCCCTGCGGGCCCACGCTTGCTACCACCGGGACGTGGACTATGTGGTGAAGGACGGCCAGGTGATCCTGGTGGACGAGTTCACGGGTCGCCTCATGTTCGGCCGCCGCTACTCCGACGGCCTGCACCAGGCCATCGAGGCGAAGGAGGGGGTGCGGATCGAGCGGGAGACGCAGACCCTGGCCTCCATCACCTTCCAGAACTACTTCCGCATGTACGAGAAGCTGGCCGGCATGACCGGCACCGCCAAGACGGAAGAGGAGGAGCTGCGCAAGATCTACGGGCTGGAGGTGGTGGTGATCCCCACCCACAAGCCCATGATCCGGGTGGACCACCCGGACGTGGTCTTCAAGACGGAGCGGGCCAAGTGGCGGGCGGTGGTGGAGGAGATCAAGGCCGCCCACCAGCGGGGCCAGCCGGTGCTGGTGGGGACCCGGTCCATCGAGAAGAGTGAGATGCTCTCCGACCTGCTCCGGCGGGAAGGGATCCCCCACCAGGTGCTGAACGCCAAGCACCACGAGCGAGAGGCACAGATCATCGCCCAGGCCGGCCGCCTGGGTGCGGTGACCATCGCCACCAACATGGCGGGCCGCGGGGTGGACATCCTCCTGGGCGGCAACCCGCCGGATCCCGGGGAGGCGGAACGGGTCCGCCAGCTGGGCGGGCTGTACGTGATCGGGACGGAACGGCACGAAGCCCGCCGCATCGACAACCAGCTCCGGGGTCGCGCGGGTCGCCAAGGGGATCCCGGGTCCTCGCGGTTCTTCCTGTCTCTGGAGGACGAGCTGCTACGGCTGTTCGCGGGCGAGCGGATCGCCTCCCTCATGGACCGCCTGAGGATCGATGAGGACACGCCCATCGAGAGCGCGCTGCTGACCCGGCAGATCGAGGGCGCCCAGAAGCGGGTGGAGCAGTACCACTTCGACGTCCGCAAGCACGTATTGGAGTACGACGACGTGATGAACGTCCAGCGCCAGACGCTGTACCGGGAGCGGCGCAAGGTCTTGGAGGGGCAGGACCTGCGGGAGAACGTGCTGGACATGATCGAGCGCCAGGTCCGCGCGCTCGTGGGGGCGTACTGCTCCCCGCCCGCGCTCCGGGAGGAGTGGGATCTGGACGGGCTCCTGGCGGAGCTGGCTCAGGTCGTGCCCGCGCCGGAGGTTCTGGCCATCTCCGAGGACAGCCTGCGGGGCAAGACCTCCGAGGAGGTGGCCGAGGAGCTGGTGTCCGCGGCATTCCGGGCGTACGAGGCGAAGGAGGAAGAGGTGGGAGCGGAGGCGATGCGCGAGGTGGAGCGCATCGTCCTCCTCTCCCACATCGACCGCAAGTGGATCGACCACCTCTACGCCATGGACGAGCTGCGGGAGGGAATTGGACTCAGGGCCTACGGCCAGACGAGTCCGCTGCTGGAATACCAGAAGGAAGCGTACGACCTCTTCCAGGGCATGCTGCAGGCCATCCAGCAGGACACGGTGCGCGACCTGTTCCGCGTGCGGGTGGAGCGGGAGGTGCCGCAGGCCCTGAGGCCGCTGGCCCGTGTCACCGCTCAGCGCGGGCCTGACGAGGCCACCGCCATCGGCTCGGCGTCCTTGCGGGAGCTCGGATACCGCGAGGGACCGGAGCCGAAGCCTCAGCCGGCGCTGGCCGGGGTGAAGGTGGGTCGCAACGACCCGTGCCCCTGCGGGAGCGGCAAGAAGTACAAGAAGTGCTGCGGCCGCGAGGTGTAGGGGCCACAACCCTCCTCCGCGCCGCCGCTAGCGCCTGTAGCGGCGTCCTCCTCGCCCTGAGCTTCCCGCACCCGGGCTGGTGGCCCCTCGCGTGGTTCGGCTTGGTGCCCCTCCTCCGCGTTCTGCGCACCAGCGCGCCAGGCGAAGGCGCCTGGGCCGCGTTCTGCTTCGGCGTGGTGTTCCACGCGGCGGTCCTGGCGTGGCTCCTGGTGTTCGGGCCGGCCGCCTACGCCGTCGTCGTGCTCTTCTCTGCGGCGTACTGCGCCCTGTTCGGCTGGGCTGTAGCCGCGGGGGCGCAGAGGGGAGAGGTCCGGTTCGTGCTGGTCGCGGTGTGCGGATGGGTGGGGGTGGAATGGCTGAGGACCTTGGGCCCGGCGGCGTTCCCGTGGGCGCTTTTGGGCGTCTCGCAGTGGCAGAACCTGCCGGTGCTCCAGCTCGCCTCCGTGGGCGGGGTGTACCTCGCCTCGGCCGCGGTGGTGGCGGCCAACGCGGGCCTGGAGCTTCTCCTGGCGGGGCGGGCCGTGGGCTTGGTGCCCCTCGCCGCGGTGGCCGCGGGCTGGGTCTGGGGAACTGCGCAACTCCCTCCCGCGGCGCCGGGCCCGCTGCGCGTGGCCGCGGTGCAGCCGAAGCTCGCCCAGCAGCAGAAGCTGAGGCCGGAGCACGCACACCGCACGCGGGCTGTACTCCTTGCGCTCACCCGGCGGGCGGCTCAGGCGGGGGCAGCGTTCGTGGTGTGGCCAGAGCACTACTGGCCGGACCCTCTCATCCGGGGTGGTTCGGTGGACGCGCGCCTGGTGGAGGCCAGCCCGCCGGCGGGTGCGCTGGTGGCCACGGGGGAGGTAGACGGTCGGTGGAACACCGCCGTTGTGGTGAGTCGGGAGGGCTTAGTCGGCCGACACGACAAGGTGCGGCTCGTGCCGCTCGGCGAGTGGTGGGCCGAGCCGGGCCCCGGGTACGCGCCGGTGCCGGCACCCATGGGCCCTGCCGGGGTATTGATCTGCTACGAGGTGGTGTACCCTTCGGCGGTGCGCGCGCTGGTGTTGGCCGGAGCCCGTTACCTAGTGCACACCACCGAGGAGGGTTGGTTCGGGGTCTCCGCGGGCCCGGTACAGCACCTGGCGGTGGCCGTGGTGCGGGCGGTGGAAGCAGGGCGCGACGTGGTCCGCGCGGCCAGCACGGGCATCTCCGCCGTGATACACGGTCACGGCCGCCTGCAGGCCAGCCTGCCTCAGGCGCAAGAGGGGGTTGTCCTGGGTACCGTGCGCCCGCGCTCGGACCTGACGCCGTATGCTCGCTGGGGCGACCTGTGGGTGTACGTGGCGGCGCTGTGGGTTACAGCCCTGAGCGTGCGCCCCCTCGCCTCCGCGATTCCCCCGGACGCGAGGCTAGGCCTCCTCGCTCCCGCCCTGGCGGCCGCGGTGGGGCTGATATTGCGGTGGCCGCCGGAGGTCACAGGGCCTGCGGTGGCTGCGGCAGCCCTGGCCACAGGCCGCGGGCTGCGCGCCGCGGGCGTCCTCGGCGGCAGAGGGGGGGCAGGTGTTGTTGTGAGCGTGGGGTTCGTGTGGGCGGCTTTGTGGCTTGTGCGGCAGGGGTTCGCGGCTCAGGGCATCCCGCTGGCCGACGCGCCGCCCGAGCTGGGGCCGGTGCTGCGGTCCGGTCTGAGGGGTATGGGGGAGGAGGTGTGGCTGCGCGGCACCCTCCCCGTCCTGCTGCGGTCTTCCCCAGCCGGTGCGCTGTTGGCGTCTGTGGCCGGTAGCCTGCTCCTCCACCCGTGGGATTCAGGCGAGGTGGCGGCGTGGCACGCGGTGACCGCCGCGGTCTTCTTCATCGTCCGGGTGGCCACGGGCAGCGTCTGGGGAGCCCTTGCGGCCCGGGGGCTTGGGGACGCGTGGCTCGAGCGCCTCCTGTCCGGTGGTCCGTGAACACAGCGGAACCTGTGGTAGATTGATCCGGGAGTTTGTTAAGGATGAGGGGTGCACAGGTGACGGTGGATCAGATCCGTGAGCAGGTGGCCGAAGACCGACGCCGGCTGGAGGACATCGGGAGGTACCTTTGACGGCGGAGAGCGCCGCCGCGTTGCTGAACTGGAGCAGCAGGCCCAGGACCCCGACCTGTGGCGCGACCCGGAACGGGCCCGGGCGGTGACGCAAGAGCTTGGAATTCTGCGGGAGCGACTCCAGAGCTTGGAGGAGCTGCGGCGCGGGCTGGTGGAGTTGGAGGAGTGGCTCGCCCTGGGTCCCACGGACCGTGAGGAGGTCGCCCTGCTGGCTGACGAGGCCCGGCGGCTGCACCGCGAGCTGGAGCGGCTGGAGCTAGAGACGCTACTCGGCGGGGAGCACGACGCGCGCAACGCCATCCTCTCCGTACACGCAGGGGCAGGGGGGACGGAGGCTCAGGACTGGGCGGAGATGCTCCTCCGGATGTACCTGCGGTGGGCCGAGGCGCGGGGGTACCAGGCGGAGGTGCTGGACCTCTCCCCGGGCGAGGAAGCCGGGATCAAGAGCGCGACCGTCCGGGTGCGGGGCCCCTACGCGTACGGCTACCTCCAGGGGGAGGCGGGCACGCACCGGCTCGTGCGCATCTCGCCGTTCGACGCGGCCCACCGTCGGCACACCTCCTTCGCCCTGGTGGAAGTCCTTCCGGAGGTGGAGCCGGTGGCGGTGCAGATCCGTCCGGAGGAGCTGCGGGTGGAGACGTTCCGCAGCGGCGGAGCCGGCGGCCAGAACGTGAACAAGGTGGAAACCGCGGTGCGCATCACCCACCTCCCCACCGGCCTGGTCGTGCAGTGCCAGAACGAGCGCAGCCAGTACGCGAACCGGGAGAACGCCCTGCGGATCCTAGCCGCGCGCCTGTACGAGCTTCGCCGGCGCGAGCAGGAGGAGCAGCTGCGCCGCCTGCGGGGCGAGCACCGGGAGGCGGCTTGGGGCAACCAGATCCGTTCATACGTGCTGCAGCCCTATACCCTGGTCAAAGATCACCGCACCGGGTATGAGACGGGCGCCGCGCAGGCCGTGTTGGAAGGGGAGCTCGACCCCTTCATCTACGCGTACCTGCGACACCGGGCGCAGCGGCCACGGGCCAGCCCCCGGACCTGAGTGCAGGCCACCGGCGTGAGAGCAGTCCCTAAGGCCCCGATCCTCCTGGCCCTTATGGCCGCCGGGGTGGTGGCCTCCGCAGCGGTCGCCTGGACCCGCCACCGCGTGGAGGCCGGCTACCGGACCGTGGAGGTGGTGCTGGACAGCGAGGACTGGGCACTCCTCGCGGTGCGCGAGGGCGCAGACCCCAAGGTGCTGTGGGATGCGCTGCGCTCTGCGGGCGCCACCTCGGTGGCGGTGTACGAGGCCACCTTGCGGCGTCTTGGGGACGAAGGCCGCGTCACCTACCGCTCCGGCGCGGAGCTCAAGGACGCCTGGCGCCTCGGCCTCCTTCCCAGGCCGTTGCGGGAGCTCGGCCGAGGTGCGGAGCCCGGTGCCCTGTACGTGCTGCCCGCCGACGCGGAGGTAGCCGCGTTGGTCCAGCGGGGCTTCCGAACCGCGCTGGGCCCGGGTCGCGTGCATCAGTTGCTGGCGGACCCGGTGGTCTTTCGCGTGCGAGGGCGTCCCCGGGACCTGGAGGAGACCTCGCTCGGGTTCGTGGCGTCCGCGGTCCGGCGGTGGGAGGCGCGGGGATTCCGCGTCGTCCTGCGTCCGCGCAACGTTCGCAGCTTTACGCCGGAAGGCCTGCGGGAACGGGTGGCGAGCTACGCCGAGCTCGGGACCGGGCGCACGGTGGTCTTCGACCTCAACGAAGTCCTCGGCTACGAGCAGCTGGTGGACGAAGCCGCGGCGGCGCTGCGGTCAGTGGGGGCGGTGTATGGACGGGTCGAGGTGCTGACCCCGGCGCGGCGGATGCGCGGCGAGGAGGCGATGACCCAAGCCCTTCGGCCGGCGGTGCTCCGGGTGATCAGCATTCCGCCGGAGGAGCTGGAGCGCCTCCCGGTGCCCGAGGCGGTGGACCGGTTCGTGCGCGGCGTGCGGGAGCGGAACCTGCGCCTGGTGTACCTCCGGCCGTACCTGCAGACCCCAGGCGGTGTGAACGCGGTGCAGCACAACCTCGACTATGTGACCCGGGTCGTCCAGGGAATCCGCGAGGCAGGGTTCCGGGTGGGCGTGGCGAGCCCCCTTCCCGAGGTCCCCGTGTCCTGGCTTCTGTTCTCCCTGTCGCTCCTGGCTGCCTGTGCCGGGGCTGTCCTGTGTGTTGGGATGGTCCTGGAAGCCTTGGGACTAGAGGTGCGCGGGGGTTGGATGGTGGCGGTGACCCTGGTCGCCGCCACCGTCGCGTGGGCCGGGCTTGCCGCGGGCTACGGAATATGGGTGCGCAAGCTGTACGCGCTGGCGGGCGCCGTCGCCTTCCCGGTCCTTGCGGTGCTGTGGACTTCGCGCGCGCCCGGGGGAGGCCTGACCTCCGCGGTGGCGTGGTTGTGGGCCGCGAGCGCCGTCTCCGCGGCGGGGGGGCTCGTGGTGGCGGCCCTGCTGACCGACTGGCCGTTCCTCCTGGCCTCGGAGGTGTTCCTGGGCGTCAAGGCTGCTACGGCGCTGCCGCTGCTGCTGGTGGGTGCCGCGGCGCTGTGGCGTGTAGAACCGGCTGCACGGCCAGAAAGCGGGGCCTGGTTCGACCACCTGCGCGGGTGGCTGGGCCGTTCGGTTTCCACGGGTGCGTTGCTCGCCGCGGCTGGTGTGATCGTTGCGAGCGCCGTCCTGCTCCTTCGAACGGGGAACACCGCGCTACCGCTGGTTCCTCTGGAGGAGAGACTGCGGGATGCGCTTGAGCGCGCACTCGTGGCCCGGCCCCGCACCAAGGAGTACCTCTTCGGCCACCCCGCGCTCATCCTCGCTCTCGCTGCCCCCTCCCTGGGCCTGCGCCGGTGGCAGCCGTGGCTTCTGCTGGCGGGGGTGGTGGGGCAGGCTGGGCTTGTGAACTCCTTCTCCCACCTGCACACGCCTGTTCTGTACACAGTGTGGAGGACGCTCAACGCTCTCGTGCTTGGGAGCGTGCTCGGGGTGGCCCTGGGCGGCTTGGTGGCGCGGGGTCTGAGCCGCCCGGGGTTCGCGCGGGCTCTCCTTCCGCAACCAGACCCCGGACCCCAGGCCCCTGACCTCAAGCCCGGCGGGTCGAATTGATCGTGCGGGTCGCGATCATCGGCTACTACGGCTGTGGAAATCTGGGCGATGAGGCGGTGTTGTGGGCCATCCTCCAACACCTGCGGGAAGCGTGTGGCGAGCTCGATGCGTGCGTGGTGTCCGCGGACCCTGCCCGCACAGAGGCGCTGCACGGGGTGCAGGCCGTGCGCCGCACGGACGCGTTTGCCGTGCGGCGCAGGTTTCGCGCGTCTGATGTGGTTTGCAGTGGCGGCGGTAGCCTGTTCCAGGACGTGACCTCCTGGCGCACCCCGCTCTTCTACGCGTGGTTGCACGAGCTGGCCAGGGTGCGGCCGCTCTTGGTGTACGCACAGGGGGTGGGGCCCTTGCGCCGGGCCCCGAGCCGCTGGGTCACCCGCCGGGCCATGGACCACGCCGCGAGGGTGACGGTGCGGGATCGGGAGTCCGCGGAGGTGTTGCGGCGGCTCGGGGTGCGATGTGACCCCGAGGTGGTGTGCGACCCGACCCTCGGGCTGGATGGGGACCCTCCCGCCCGCGGCGGCGAGCAGGCGCTAGTGGTGTGCGTGCGCTCTTGGCCCGGAGCGTGGCAAGAGGCGGTGGTAGGGGCCGTCGGGGAGGTGGCGGCGGAGCGAGGGCTTGTGGTGCACCTCCTGTGCATGCACCCGGAACTCGACGCCGCGGTCTCCGCGGAGGTCGCGCGGCCCCTGGGGGCGCACGTCTTCACCCCCCGGCGTCCCCAGGAAGCTGTGGCCGTGCTTCAGCAAGCCCGCGCGGTGGTGGGCATGCGCCTGCACGCCCTGGCGCTGGCTGCAACTGTGGGCGTGCCCTTCGTCGGCCTCTGCTACGACCCCAAGGTGGAGTCTCTGGCGCGGGCCCTGGACCAGCCGTACCTCCCGTTGGGCGGGTTGCGGCCAGAACCCCTGGCCCGCGCGATCCGCGCGGTGCTCGACGACCGGTCTGTGGGCGAGCGGCTGCGGGGGGAGGTGATGGGCCTGCGCCAGCTGGCGCGCCGACCTGCGCGCATCGCGGCGGAGCTGGGGGGGTGCGGGTGAGGGACCGCGTGGTGGTGCTGGGCGTGCCCTTCGACCGCGTGGACCTCGCGGGAGCGTTACGGCGCGCCGCGGAACTCGCCTCCTCCGGAGGGTTCCACCTCGTGGTGACCGCGAACCCGGAGCTCGTGGTGGCTGCTCAGGCCTCCCCGGAGCTGATGCAGGTGGTCCGGTCGGCCTCGATGGTGGTGGCCGATGGGATCGGCGTCGTGTGGGCCTCTCGAAGGCTGGGCGACCCGCTTCCCGAGCGGGTGGCGGGTGTGGAGCTCATGGAGGCGCTCTGCGGTTGGGCAGCCTCCGAGGACCGCCCGGTGTTCCTCCTGGGAGGGCGGCCGGGCGTGGCGGAGGCGGCCGCCAGGAATCTCGTCCGGAAGTTTCCCGGACTGCAGGTGGCGGGTACTCACCACGGTTACTTCTCTGGCGCGGACGCTGAGGTGGCCGACCGCGTAGCTCACTCGGGCGCCCAGCTCCTGTTCTGCGGTCTCGGGAGCCCGGCCCAGGAGCTTTGGCTGTGGAGGCACCGCCACCGCCTCGGTGTCCGGCTGGCCATGGGAGTGGGCGGGAGCCTGGACGTGCTGGCGGGCCGCGCCCGTCGGGCACCCCAGTGGGTGCGGCGGGCCCACCTGGAGTGGCTGTACCGGCTGGTGCGGGAGCCGTGGCGGTGGAGGCGCCAGCTGGCCCTTCCGCGGTTCGCCTGGGCGGTGCTGCGGTCCCGGCCGGGAAGGGAAGCGCAGGGGTGAGAGGGAAACTTTACGGGCGCGGCCTGCGGGGAGAGTCCACTCGGGCCGCCGGTGGTCCGGGATGCCAGAGGTCCTGAAGGTGTCAGCAGACTCTAACCCCAAGGCGGTGGCCGGGGCCCTGGCCGCCCTGCTCCGGGAGCACGGATGTGCGGAGTTGCAGGCCATCGGGGCAGGGGCGGTGAACCAGGCGGTGAAAGCCATCGCGATTACCCGGGGCTTCATCGCGCCCAACGGGATCGACCTGGTGGCGATCCCTGCCTTCACGAAGGTTGAGATCGACGGCCAGGAGCGGACCGCCATCCGCTTCCTGGTGGAGGCCCGGCCCCCGTCCGCCCGCTGAAGCGAGCCACCGGCTGCTATAGTTGGGGGTGCGAGGCCCGGCCCGGAGGCGACGCTTGGAATACGGTCCTCTCAAGCTGTTCAGCGGGACGTCCAACCGTCCCCTGGCGGAGGAGATCGCCCGCTGTCTTCAGATGGAAGTCGGCCGCGTGCGGATCGAGCGCTTTGCAGACGGGGAGATCTACGTCCGCTACGAGGAGAACGCGCGGGGGGTGGACGCCTTCGTGGTGCAATCCCTCTGCCACCCCGTGAACGAAAACCTCGTGGAGTTGCTCATCATGGTGGACGCCCTGCGCCGGGCCTCGGCGGGCCGCATCACCGCGGTCATCCCGTACTACGGCTACGCGCGGAAGGACAAGAAGGACGCACCTCGGGAACCCATCACGGGCCGCTTGGTGGCGGACCTCCTCATCACCGCCGGTGTGGACCGCGTGCTCACCGTGGATCTGCACGCGGGCCAGATCGAGGGGTTCTTCAGCATCCCCGTGGACCACCTGCGGGCCATGCCGCTGTTCAGCGACGACCTCCGGCACAAGGGCCTGCGGAACGCGGTGGTGGTCGCGGCCGACGACGGGGCGGTGAAGCGCAGCAAGCAGCTGGCAGACCGGCTGGACCTCCCCCTGGCCATCGTGTTCCAGCGCCGCGTGGGCAAGGACGCCAAGCAGCCCGTGGAAGTGGTGGGCGAGGTGGAGGGGCGCGTCCCCATCCTGATCGAGGACATCATCGACACCGCGGGCACCATCGTGGGCGCGGTGGAGGCGCTGGTCCGGCACGGCGCCCAGCCCGAGGCGTACGTGTGCGCGACCCACGCGGTGTTCGCGGGGCCGGCGCTCCAGCGCCTGGCCCGGGAGGAAATCCGGGAGGTCATCGTGACCAACACCATCCCCCCGCACCCGGAGGCGCCCCCGAAGGTCCGGGTGCTGTCCGCGGCCCCGCTGCTCGCGGAGGCCATCCGGCGCATCCACGGAGATGAGTCCGTCAGCGCCCTGTTCACGTAGGAGGATGTCCGCGGGAGCGACCCGGACTTCAAGGCGGCTTCCGCCACGGATCCGTGGGATCGCCTAGCCCCATGGGACCGGTCCGCACCCGCATCCCACCGAGCCCCACCGGCTACCTGCACGTGGGGAACGCCTGGGCCGCCTTCTTCAACTGGCTGTTCGCCCGCCACCACGGCGGGCAGGTGGTCCTGCGGATCGAGGACACCGACCCCACGCGGTCCTCGCCGGAGTACGAGCGAGCCATCTACGAGGACTTGCGGTGGTTGGGGATCGAGTGGGACGAAGGCCCTGACGTGGGCGGCCCGTACGGTCCCTACCGGCAGAGCGAGCGGACGGGGCTGTACCGCGCGGCGGCGGATGAGCTGGTGGCAAGGGGCTTCGCATACCCGTGCTACTGCACCCCGGAGGAGATCGAGGCCGAGCGCGCCCGCGCCCAGGCGGAGCGGAGAGCGTACCGCTACTCCGGACGGTGCCGTCAGCTCGAGCCGCGGGAGCGCAGGGCGTACGAAGCCGCAGGTCGGCGCGCGGCCATCCGCCTGGACCTTTCCTCCTTCCGCGACCCATCCCGGGCGCAGCCGGGCGGTTGGTTGCAGCTGCGCGCGCAGGACGGCACAGAGAGGCTGTGCGTGGTGGTCCGGGACTTGGTGAGGGGAGAGGTGGTCTTTGCCCTGGACGAGCTGGACGACTTCTTGGTGGTGCGCTCGGACGGGACCGCCCTGTATAACTTCGCGAACGTGGTGGACGACCACGGCATGCGGATCACGCACATCCTGCGGGCGGTGGAACATCTCAGCAACACGCCCCGGCAGCTCCTCCTGTACCACGCCTTCGGGTGGGAGCCTCCGGAGTTCGCGCACCTGCCAGTCCTCGTGGGGCCTGACCGGCGGAAGCTGAGCAAGCGCCACGGGGACGCGGCCCTGCGCGAGTACCGGGAGGCCCTGTACCTCCCTGAGGCGCTGCGCAACTTCTTCGCGCTGATGGCCTGGTACCCTGAGGACGGCCGCGAGATCTTCTCCACCGAGGAGCTGGTCGCGCGGTTCGACCTGAAGGACGTGGGCCGTGCGTCCCCCGTGTTCGACCGCCAGAAGCTGGTGTGGATGAACGGGGAATACCTGCGTCGGCTGCTGCGCGAGGACCCCGACCGGCTCGCAGGCCTCGTGGCCGACTACCTGCACCGCCAGGGTCTGCTGCCAGACCCCAAAGGCCCAGAACGGCTGGCGTACGTGCGGAGGGTGGTGGAGGTGTTGGGCGAGCGCATCAAGGAGGGCGCCGACGTCCTGCGCTATGGCGACTTCTTCTTCCTGGAACTTCCCCATTACGACCCCAAGGCGGTGGACGCCTACCTGCGCAGCCCCGAGGCGGCCCGCGTCCTCGACCTGGCCGCCGCAACCCTGGAGGGCGTGCAGCCGTTCCGGGCGGGGGAGGTGGAAGCCGCCGTGCGGAGCATGGCGCAGGCGCACGGCCTGTCCATGCGGCAGGTGGTCCACCCCCTGCGCGTGGCGCTGACCGGGAAGACCGTGGGGCCCGGGCTGTTCGAACTGATGGAGGTGCTGGGCCCGGACCGGGTACGGGACCGGCTGCGCCACGCCCGGACGCTGGCCGGTGCGGCGGAGCCCGCGGTTTGACAACGCAAAGGCACTCCCCGCACAATATCACCGAGCTCCGGGGACGGGGCTCGTGTGCAACGTTGGGGGATCGTCTAACGGTAGGACGACGGGCTCTGGACCCGTTAGTGGGGGTTCGAATCCTCCTCCCCCAGCCACCTCGGTGGCAGGAAGCGAGCGCGTGGCCCCATCGTCTAGAGGCCTAGGATACCGCCCTCTCAAGGCGGAGACGGGGATTCGAATTCCCCTGGGGCCACCATCTCAGCGCACAGGGAACCGGATCCCGCACGGCGTATTGAATCCCACGAACACAGCACCGCCCGGTCCGGAAGGCCGGGGACCACGGAGAGGGGGTGAACTCCGGAATGGGGGAGCACAGGCGGACGCCGGCCGGAGCGACCGGGCGGCCTGAGGCGCGGGAAGAAGGTCGCATCTCCCGGCGTGAGTTCCTCAAGAAGGCCGCGGTCACGACCGCGGCCCTGGGCATGCCCTACTTCTACGTGCCCAAGTACTCTTTGGCGCAGCAGCGCACCCTGCGGATCCTCACGTGGAGCCACTTCGTCCCCGCGTTCGACGAGTGGTTCGACCCCTTCGCGCAGCGGTGGGGCCGCGAGCGGGGCGTGCAGGTGACCGTGGATCACATCTCCTTTGCGGACATCGTGCCCCGAGCGAACGCGGAGGTGGCGGCTCAGCAGGGGCACGACCTGTTCTTCTTCCTGGCTCCGCCGTCGGCGTTCGAGCCCCACGTGCTGGACCTGCGGGACGTCAACCAGGAGGCGGAGCGGCGCTACGGGCCCATGGTGCCCCTGGTCCGCAAGAGCGTGTACAACCCCAACTCCCGCAAGTACTACGGGTTCTCGGACAACTGGGTGCCCGACCCCGGCGACTACCTCAAGAGCGTGTGGACGGCGGTGGGCTATCCCAACGGCCCCAGCACTTGGGACGATCTCATCCGGGCGGGCAACGAGATCAAGCGGCGCTTCCCGGAGATCCAGATCCCCATCGGGATCGGGTTCAGCCAGGACATCGACTCCAACATGGCCACCCGCGCCATCCTCTGGTCCTTCGGGGCGTCCATCCAGGACGCCAACGAGAACGTGGTCCTCAATAGCGAGCAGACCATCCGGGCGGTGGAGTACGGGGTGCGGCTATTTCGGGAGTGTATGAACCCCGCAGTGCTGAGCTGGAACGCGGCGAGCAACAACCAGGCCCTCAACGCCCGCCAGACCGCTTACATCCTGAACTCCATCTCCGCCTACCGCACCGCGCAGGACAACCGCCTGCCCGTCGCCGACGACATCTGGTTTGTCCCCGCCCTGCGGGGACCCGGCGGGCGGTGGGCCAGCGAGCACGTGATGGGGGTCTGGGCCATCTGGCGGTTCGCCCGCAGCCCGGACCTGGCCAAGGAGTTCCTGCTGCACCTGGTGGACAACTACCGGGATGCGGTGCTGGCGAGCAAGCTGTACAACTTCCCGTCCTTCATGGGGAGCGTGGCCGACCGCCGCGTCCCGGTGGCGGAGAAGCCGGAGGCGGGACGCCGGTGGCTGCGGGCAGCCCTCATCCGGGACCCCTTCGGGAGCAACCCGCCGGACAAGCTGCGGGTGCTGGCGGACGCGGAGCAGTGGTCCACCAACGTCGGGCACCCGGGCCCGGCCAACCCCGCAGAGGGAGAGATCTTTGACACGTTCCTGATCCCGGACATGTTCGCCCAGGCGGCCACGGGCCGGCTGAGCGTGCGGGAGGCCGTGCAGCAGACGCACCGGCGCTGCGTGGAGATCTTCCGCAAGTGGCGGCAGCAGGGCCTGGTGGGCGGAGGCCGGGACCGCTGACCGGCGTGCCGGGTGGGGTGGCCGCGGCCGCCCCACCCGCCTGTCCAGAAGGGGGGAGCCCGCCTTGGCGACGGTGACGAGCGGTGCGGCGCTGGAGGAGCCCACCGCCCTCGGCTACGTGGAGACCCGCGGCTTGCAGAAGCACTTCGGCGATGTGCGGGCCGTAGACGGCGTGGACCTGTGCGTCATGGAGGGGGAGTTCGTGGTCCTCCTGGGCCCCAGCGGGTGCGGGAAGACCACCCTCATGCGCATGATCGCAGGGCTGGAGAAACCCACGGCGGGCGAGATCTACATCGCGGGCGAGAAGGTGGACGACGACGTGCCGCCTCGGGGCCGCGGGATCGCCATGGTCTTCCAGAGCTACGCCCTGTACCCCCACAAGACCGCCTTCCAGAACATCGCCTTCCCCCTGGAGGCGGCTCAAGTGGACCGGTCCTCCCTGCGCCCGAAGGTGGAATGGGCGGCGGCCCTGTTCGGGATCGAGCGGCTGTTGGGCCGCCATCCCCGGCAGCTGTCCGGTGGGGAGCGCCAGCGGGTGGCCCTGGCGCGGGCGGTGGTGCGCGACCCGAAGGTGTTCTTGCTGGATGAACCGCTCAGCAACCTGGACGCCAAGCTGCGGGCGGTGGCGCGGTTCGAACTGAAGCAGCTGCAGCGACAGCTGGGGACCACCACCATCTACGTGACCCACGACCAGGTGGAGGCCATGGGGCTGGGGGACCGCATCGCGGTGATGGACAAAGGCAGGATCCGGCAGATCGGAACTCCCCGGGACGTGTACGACGACCCCGCGGACACCTTCGTGGCCACCTTCCTGGGGTCACCGCCCATGAACCTGGTGGAGCACGACGAGCACACCCTGGTGGGGTTCCGGCCGGAGCACTTCCTTCCCAGGTCGGCCTTTGGCGCCCAGGACAACCTGGTAACGTATCACTTCCGGGTGCGGGAGGTGGAGTATCTGGGCTCCGACCGCCTGGTCTACGGCTACCTGGAGGAGGAACGCCGCAGCGACCAGCCCGTGATCGCGTCCGTCCCGGTCCACCTGCCCCTGGACGTCTCCGAGGGCGAGGTGTACGAGTTCGCCTTGCGCCGGCGCGACCTCCGGTTCTTCGACGCCCGTACCGGGCGGCGCAAGCCTGCCGGCTGAGCTGTGGCGCTCCAACGGCAAGCAGAGGTCCGACTGGCCGCGCCCGCGGTGTTTCGCCGCCGCACGTTGGCGGACCGGGAGTCCATCCTGGGCCCCCTCATGCTGGCGCCCGCGCTGGCGTACGTGCTCCTGCTGGTGGGCGTCCCCTTCCTGCTGGCCATCCTGCTGAGCTTCTCGTCCGCCACCGCGGGCAGCCTGGACTTCACGTGGGTGGGGCTGCGCAACTTCTCGCGCCTGCTGGCGGACTCCCAGTTCCACCGGGCCCTGGGGAACACGCTGCGGTTCATGGTGGCCTCCCAGATCCTGGTGATGGTCCTGGCCACCACCGCGGCACACGTGCTGGAGGCGGCCTTTGTGGGCAAGCGGGTGGTTCGGTCGCTGCTCCTGCTGCCGTGGGCGGCGCCGGTGGCCCTGGCGTCCATGGCGTGGGTGTGGATCTTCGACTCCACCTTCAGCGTGGTGAACTGGACCCTCAAGGTCCTCGGGCTGCTTCCGGGCTGGTTGTACTGGTTCGGGGAGCCTGGGCTCGCCACCGTGGCCATCATCACGGTGCACGTGTGGCGGATGTTCCCCTTCGCCACCGTCATCGTCCTGGCCGGGTTGAGCGCCATCCCCCAGGACGTCCGGGAGGCTGCGGTGGTGGACGGCGCCGGCTTCTTTCGCAGGCTGCTCCACGTGAACCTGCCCATGCTGTTGCCCGTGGTGACGGTGGCGGTGCTGTTC